>NZ_BAAGPL010000024.1:139804-163036 GCF_054784195.1 Kocuria himachalensis | reverse complement strand
TCAGATGCGGTCGCGGCGATCGTTGTCGGTGAGGCCGGTGCCGCGCTCGGCGTCGGTCTCGACCTCGACCTGCTCCTTGCGGACCTCGGCGTCGACGCGCTCGGTGTCGCGGACGGTCTCCTTCTCGAGGCCGACCTTCTCGACGCCCACGGTCTCCTTGGCGACGACGGGACGCTCCTCGTGGAGGGTCACCTCGACGTCCTCCTCGCCGATGGTGCCGGCGGTGGCCTCGGTGCCGTTCAGCGGGGTGCGCTCGACGCGGACCTCTTCGCGCTCGAGGGGCACGTCCACGGTCTCGTTCTCGGTGACCACGTACTTGCGCAGACGGGCACGGCCGGTCTCGCGCTGCTCCTTGCCGACGTGCAGCCGCTCCTCGTGGCGGACCACGCCGTTGTCGGCACGGTCGGTGAGGTCGCGGTCACGGTCGACAGCGGTGCGGTCGCGGTCGGCGTACCCGTCGTTCTCGGAGTAGCCGGTGGTGCCGGTCGCCGGGACGGCGTTGCGGTCGGTGTCCGCCGCGTAGCGGTCGTCGCGGTCGGCGAGACCCGCGGTGCCGGCAGCACCGGCGGTGCGGTCACGGTCGCTGGTGCCGTTGCCGGAGTAGTTCATCTTGTAGTAGCGGTAGATCTCCTCCTCCTCGGCCGGGGAGAGGTGCTGGTCCGCGTCCACGTTCGGGGCGTCCTTGATGACGTCCTTGGTGTAGGGAAGGACGAGGCGGTCGCCGTCCTGCTGAGCTCCGTCGGCGGGGACGAAGCTCTCCTTGGTGCCGAACAGACCGGTGTTGACGGTCACGAAGGTGACCTCTTCGGTGTTGTCGTCCAGGAAGACCTGCTCGACCTTGCCGATCTTGTTGCCGTCCGACCCGTAGGCGGTGGCCGAGAGCAGTGCGTTGACGTCGTACGTAGCCATGAGAACTCCTTCTTCTATTCTGCGAGGCAACGGTCTCCCCTGGAAGGGGGGCCCGCCGCGGACGATCTCCGCCGGGGTACGGGGTGCAGCTCGTCCGCTGTTATTAGTAACCATACTGGCAATCAGTTCACTGGCCAATGGCTTCACTGAGAGTGAAACTCCTGGATCCGAGCGGTTTTCCGGCTCATCATGAGCCGGTTCCCCGGAGGCCCGGCGGAGCTGCGGCGCGCACGGCCGCCGGGGTTGCCGGGTCGGTGAGGTCCCAGGCCTGCTCCGCGCTGAGGCTGATCCCGCGGGGCCCGGTGCGCCGCGTCCGCCCCCGCACCAGCAGCATCCGCGTGCCGAACAGGTGCTGTCCCGAGCGGGACTGGGCGTCGGAGAAGAAGGCGCAGTCCACCGTGCCCGTGCCGTCGTCGAGACTGACGAAGACCACCCGCCGGCCGCTGCGCATGGGAGGGGTCATGGTCGAGATCCGCACCCCCGCCACGAGCACCTCGGACCGGCTGCGCAGCTCCAGCAGCCGCTCCGCGGGCGTGACCCCGAGCTCGCGGAGCAGGGGCGCCCAGCTCTCCAGCAGGTGCGCCGAGACGTCCACCGCGAGCAGGTCCAGCTCGGTGCGGACCTTCTCCGCCAGGGTGGGCTCGGGGCGCTCCGCGGGCAGCGCCCGCAGCTCGAGGTCACCGAGCGGGAGGGACAGCTGCCCCTCGACCTCCCCGGCCGGCCGGCCGGGACGGCCGCTGTCCGCCCGGGCCCGCAGGGCGTGCACGAGGTCGGCGCGGGAGGCGGCGCCGCCGGAGCGGCGCAGCAGGCCGTCGAAGGCCCCGACGGCGGCGAGCCGCTCGAGGGTGCGCCGGGCGGGACGGGCCCGCTGCCGCAGGTCGGCGAGCGAGGCGTAGGGCTGCCCGGCCACGATCCGGCGGACCTCGGCCTGCGAGACCCCGTGGATCCCGGTGAGGGCCAGGCGCACGCCCAGGCGGGCGGGGTCGTCGTCGAGCCGCTCCACCCGGTAGTGCTCGTCGGAGCGGTTGACGTCCACGGGCAGGACGGGGATGCCCATCCGGCGAGCCTCCCCCACGAGCAGTCGCTTGGGGTACATCCCGGGATCGTGCTCCCACAGCCCCGCGAGGAACGCCTCCGGGTGGTGGGCCTTCAGCCACGCGGACTGGTAGGTGGGCACCGCGAACGCCGCGCCGTGGGCCTTGCAGAAGCCGAACGAGCCGAACGCCGCCAGGATCTCCCAGACCCGGTCCACGACGTCCAGCGGGTAGTCCCGCGCGCGGGCCCGCTCGCGGAAGAACTCCTCCACCTCGAGCTGGCGCTCGGAGCCCAGCCGGCGGCGCAGCTCGTCGGCCCGGGCGAGACCGCACCCGGTGAAGGTGTCGAGGATCCGCAGGACCTGCTCGTGGAAGACGGTCACACCGTGGGTCTCGGCGAGGATCGGGTCGAGGGCCGGGTGGATCGAGACGGGCGCGGACCAGCCGTGACGGTGCTCCAGGTAGGGGCGGACCATGTCCGAGTGCATGGGCCCGGGGCGGAACAGGGAGATGTCCACGATGAGGTCCCGGACGCTCGTGGGCGCCATCTTGCCGATGAGCTCGCGCTGGCCCGGGGACTCGATCTGGAAGCAGCCCAGGGTGTGGGTCGAGCGGATGAGCTCGAACGTCCTCCCGTCGTCCACGGGGATCGCCTCGAGGTCCAGGCGGGGCCGGCCCGGGTGGATGCGGGCCACCTCGTCCACGGCGTGGGCCAGCGCCGACTGCATCCGCACGCCGAGGATGTCGAGCTTGAGCATGCCCATCGGATCCATGTCGTGCTTGTCGAACTGGCTCATGGGCATCCCCGTCCCGCTGGACTGCACCGGGGTGCGGTCCAGGAGGCTCAGGTCCCCCAGGATCACCCCGCACGGGTGCATGGAGATGTGCCGGGGCAGCCGGTCCAGGCGCTCGGTGAGGTCCACGAGGAGGTCGAGCTGCTTCTCCTGGGCCACCTGCTCGGCGAAGTCCCGCAGCTCCGGCTGGCGGGCGATGGTCTCCCGCAGCGCCGAGGCCGGCAGGTGCCACAGCTGCTTGGCGGCACCGTCCACGGTCTCGGGATCGATGCCGAGCGCCAGCCCGGCGTCCCGGACGGCGCCGCGGGCCCGGTAGGCGTTCTGCATGCTCATGAGGCTCACCCGCTCGGGGCCGAAGCGCTCGAAGATCCGCCGGTAGACGCGGTGGCGCTCGGCCGACTCGACGTCGATGTCGATGTCCGGGAGGGTCGAGCGGTCGTTGGAGAGGAAGCGCTCGAAGAGCAGCTCGTGCTCGAGCGGGTCCACCTGGGAGACGTCGAGCAGGTAGTTGACGAGCGAGGACACCCCCGAGCCGCGGGCGGCGTGGCGGACCCCCAGCTCCCCGATCATCGTGGAGACCTCGGCCACGGTGAGGAAGTAGGAGGCGAAGCCGAGGTCCTCGATCACCCCGAGCTCCCGCTCCAGCCGGTCCCGCACGGCCCGCGTCGCGCGGCGGCCCGGGTAGCGGCGCCCCAGCCCCGCCTCGCACCGGGCCCGCAGCTCCGCCGGCGCCGGCCGCTCCAAGCCCAGCACGGAGGCCTCGGGCACCACCGGCCGCCCCCAGCCGCAGTCGGCGACCGGGTCCAGCCGGCACCGGTCGGCCACCCGCTGGGTGCCCGCCAGCAGGGCCGCGGCCCCGGCGGTGCCGAGGTCCGCGGCCCGGGCGATCTCCGCGGCGAGCGCGTGCATCTGCCGGGCCGACTTGAGCCAGCCCTGGCCGTTGGGCTGCAGCGGCTCCGGTGCCGCCGCCCACCGGGACGCCCCGGCCCGCCCGGTGCCTCCTCCCCTGCGGCCGGGCGCGTGCTCGGCGCGCGCGCCGAGGGTCTCGAGCGGGGTGAGGGCGCGGGCGGCGTCGAGGACGTCGGCGGTGGCGGCCTCGGCGGGGGTGGCGTAGCGCACCGCGTTGGTCAGCACGGGGCTCAGCCCCGCCTCGAGGGCGGCGCGCAGCATCCGGGCCGCGTGGGACGTGCTGCCCGCCGTGCCGGGGGCCGCCAGGTGCGATGCCACCTCCACGGCGAGCGCCGGCGCGGAAAGCAGGGCCCGCCACCGGGCCAGGGCGGCGCGTCCGGTGCGGTAGCGGCGGGCCGCGAGCTCCTGCCCGACGTCGGACGCGGGTCCGAGCAGCACGGTCAGGACCGGCTCCCCGTGCCGGGGTGCGCGTGCGGAGGCCGCGATCTCGGCGGCGGTCGCCCCTGGCGGGCCCTCCGTGGCGTGGGCGGTGGAGACGAGCCGGCACAGGGCGGCATAGCCCGCGCCGGCGGTGCCGCCGACCGCCAGGACCACCACGCGGCCGAGGGCGCGCTCGTGACCGGGGTCCAGCAGGGCGAGGTCGACCCCCAGCACCGGGTCGATGCCGTGCTCCCGGCATGCGCCCAGGTGCTTGATCGCCCCGTAGAGCCCGTCCCGGTCGGTGCAGGCGAGCACGTCCGCGCCGTCCGCCGCGGCGGCCGCCGCCAGGACGGCGGGCCGGCTGACCCCGAAGTGGGCGCTGAAGGCGGTGGCGACGTGCAGGTGCGGAAAGTTCACGCCCCCATTCGAATACCTGTTCGAATATTAAGTCAATTGCAAACCGCCGGGGAGGGCGGAACGGACGGGTTCGACTGCCCCGTGCTCCGCCCGGCCGCCGGGAGGCCCGGGGCGGTCCCGGCGCCGTCGGGCCGGGCTCCTCCGCGGACTGCCGGTGCTGCCGGACACCGCCGGCGGCACCGGCCGGCGGGTGTCATCCGCCGAGGCCCACGACGGCGATCATCACCGGGACGATGGTGACGATGAGGATCACCCCGAGGATGTCGAAGACGATGCCGGTGCGGATCATGCGGGTGATGGGCACCGCCCCGGTGCCGTAGACGATGGCGTTCTGCGGGGTGGAGACCGGCAGCATGAACCCGAACGAGGCGGCGAAGGTCGCGGCCATGGCGGGCACGAACGGGTCCACGCCCATGGCCTGGCACAGCGGGATGACGATCGGGACGATCACCGCGGCCGAGGCCGTGTTCGAGGTGGTCTCCGAGATCAGCACGGCCAGCACGGCCGAGAAGACGGTGATCGCCACGACGTTGGTGATGTTGAGGTTTTCCGAGGCCCCGGTGCCGATGGTCTCGGCCAGACCGGTGTCGGCGAGCAGGGAGCCGAAGATGATGCCGGTGCCGAAGAGGATGATCGTGCCCCAGTCGATCTTCGCGGCGTCGGACCAGGTCAGGGTCGCCTCACGCTTGGCCCAGTTGGTCGGGAGGATGAACAGCAGGGAGGCGCCGAGGACGGCGACGATGCCCTCGTCGAGGCGGTCGTCGAGGAAGATGTACGCGGCCGACTCCGTCCCGCCGAACAGGCTGGCGAAGGCCGGCAGCAGCCACAGGGTGACGGTGAATCCGAAGGCGATCAGGGTGTTCTTCTCCGCCCGGCCCATCTTCCCCTGTGCCTCGCGGTGCTCCCGGATGTAGTCCTCCACGCCCTCGATCTGCCGGATCTCGGGCTTGTTGAGCAGGAACATGATCACGGCGAGCACCACGAACATCGCCAGGCACACCGGGAAGGCGATGACCATCCACTGCGCGAAGGAGATCCGGGTGCCGGTGGCCTCCTCGATCAGGCCGCGGCCGATGAGGTTCGGCGGGGAGCCGACCGGGGTGAGCAGGCCGCCCACGGACGCGCCGTAGGCGAGCATCAGCAGCAGCGCCGCGCCGACGCGCAGGCGCAGCGGGTCGAAGTCGGCCTTCACCACCCCGCGGTCCTGCATCATCTCCGCGATCACGGCCAGGATGCCCAGGGCGGTGGGCATCAGCATCGCCACGGTGGCGGTGTTGGAGACGAAGGCCGAGAGGATGCAGGTGATCACGCCGAAGGCGACGATCACCCGGTACGTGGACCGGCCCACCCCGGGCAGGGAGAGCACCGCCAGGGCGAGCCGCTGGGCGATGCCGTGCTTGAGCATGGCCTGGGCCAGGATGAACGCCCCGATGAAGGTGAAGATCGTGGTGGACCCGAAGGGCGCCAGGACGTCCCCGGCCGGTGCGACCCCGAGGATGACCACGGCGGCCACGCCGATGAGACCACCGATCGGGATGGGCACGGGCTCGCAGATCCACAGGACGATCACGCCGAGCAGCACGGCGGCCAGCGTCTGCTGGGTCGGGTCCAGGTTCAGGGGCAGGAGGGCGAAGACGATCGCCACCGCCGGGGCGAGGAACAGCCCGGTGGTCTGGCGGGCGCGCTCGAACTTCTCCTCCCGCGGCGACAGCGTCTGCTCGCTGAGACTGCGGAAGGTCTTGCCGCCCAGGAGGGCGGCACGGACGTCGGTGGGACGGGGAGCACTCGGTGGGCCGCTCGGGGCCGGTTGCTGGGTCTGCACGGTCGTGGTCCTTCCTCGTCAGAGAGCACCACTGTGCGCTTGTGATGCGGGTCACGTCCAAGGCTTGTTGTCTACTACACCGATAGGAAGAAACAATGAGTCACGGAGCGCCCGGCAGGCCCTCTCCGCCACAGGCCCCCGGAGCCGAACAGGAGCGGAGCGGGGCGTGCGGGCGCGGCCCTCGAGCAGGGAGGCGAACATGGACGTCCGACAGCTGACGTACTTCCTGGCCGTGGTGGACCACGGCGGCTTCACCCGCGCCGCGGAGCAGCTGATCATCGCCCAGCCCTCCCTGTCCCAGACGATTAAGGGGCTCGAGCGCGAACTGGGGGTGCCGCTGTTCCACCGGATCGGGCGACGGGTGGTGCTCAGCGAGGCGGGCCAGGAGCTCGTGGGTCCGGCCCGGGTGGTGGTCCGGGACCTGGACGCCGCCCGGGCGGCCATCGACGACCTGAAGAAGGTGCGCAGCGGCCGCCTGGACGTGATCGCCATGCCGTCCCCGGGCATCGAACCGCTGACGTCGATGATCGCGGCCTACGCGCGGTCCCACCCCGCCGTGACCCTCGATGTCGCCGCGGCGTTCACCCCCGACGAGGTGGCCGACGCCGTGCGCACCGGCGGCGCGGAGATCGGGATCCTGGGCGCGGACCGGCCGTTCCGCTCCGCCGAGGTCGACGTGCTGCATCTGGAGCAGCAGCCCCTGGTGCTGATCGTGAACCCGCGGGCGGACGCCTTCGGCGACGACGACACCATCGGCCGGCAGGACCTGGCCGGGCACCGGGTGGTCGTCTCCCAGCGGGGATCGCTGATGCGCCGGCTGGTCGACGACGCCCTGGCCGGCGGGGTGCGGCTCGAGATCACCGCCGAGGTCGCCCACCGCACCTCGGTGCTGCCGTTGGTGCTGGCCGGGGTCGGCCACGCAGTGATGCCCTCGTCCTGGACCCCGCTGGCGCGCGCCGCCGGGCTGCGCGTGCTGGGCATCGAACCGGTCAGCGTGCTGCACGTGGCCGTGCTCAGCCGCCCTGCCCACCTCACCCCGGCGGCCCGGGCGTTCCTGGCGGTCGCCGCCGAGCACGCGAGCCGGCACCCCGACGACCACCCCCGGGCGCCGTAGAGGGCGCCGCCGGGCGTGCCGCGGAGCACGCCGTGGAAGACGCCGCGGAGCACGCCGCGGAGCGGACCATAGGGGGTTCCTATCTACGGGATGGGAATCCGGTCTTGGACCTGCCCGAAGCCGGGGCGTTCTACTGGTACCTGACACCGCGCTGCACTGCGGACACCAAGTGCTGCACTGCGGACACCAGGCAAGAGCACCCGAGAAGGAGAGCACCCCCATGGCCGAGCCCCAGGTCTTCAGCATCGCCTCGATCCCCGCCGACGGCGTCGGCAAGGAGGTCGTCGCCGCCGGGCGAACGGTCCTGGACGCGATGGCCGCCCAGTCCGGCGGGGCGTTCTCCTTCGACTGGACCGAGTTCCCCTGGGGCTCCGCGTACTACGCCCAGCACGGGGTCATGATGGACCCGGACGGGCTGGAGGACCTCAAGGGGTTCGATGCGATCTACTTCGGGGCCGTCGGCTGGGAGAACGTCCCGGACCACGTCAGCCTGTGGGGGCTGCGGCTGAACATCACCCAGAACTTCGACCAGTGGGCCAACATCCGCCCCGTGCGCTTCCTGCCGGGGGTGCAGTCCCCGCTGCGCAAGGCCGATCACACCGCCCTGGACTGGGTCGTGGTCCGGGAGAACAGCGAGGGCGAGTACGCCGGGCTCGGCGGGCGCAACCTCGCCGGCCGCGGCCCCGGCAACGAGGTCGCCGTCCAGTCCTCGCTGTTCACCGAGAAGGGCTGCGAGCGGATCATCCGCTTCGCCTTCGACCTGGCCCGCACCCGCACGGTCCGGAAGGTCTCCAGCGTGACGAAGTCCAACGCCCAGCAGTACGGCATGGTGCTGTGGGACGAGGTCTTCGCCCGGGTCGCGGCCGACTACCCCGACGTGCAGACGGAGTCGGTGCTGGTGGACGCGATGAGCGCGAAGTTCGTCCTGCACCCCGAGGAGCTCTCCGTGGTGGTGGCCTCCAACCTCAACGCCGACATCCTCTCGGACCTCGGCTCCGCCCTGGCCGGCAGCCTCGGCCTGGCGGCGAGTGCGAACCTCAACCCGGAGCGCCGGTTCCCCTCGATGTTCGAGCCCGTCCACGGCACCGCCCCCGACATCGCCGGGCAGGGCATCGCCAACCCGATCGGGGCGATCGCCAGCGCGGCCCTGATGCTCGACCACTTCGGCCTCCACGATCAAGCCCGCCGGCTGGAGGCCGCCATCGAGGCCACCACCGCCGCCGGTCACCTCACCCGCGACATCGGGGGCACCGCCGACACCGACCAGGTCACCCAGGCGATCATCGAGGCCCTGGCCACCTCACTGACCCCGGCCTGAGACCCCGCCCGTCCCGGACGCGACGGTCACCGGCACATGGCGCAGATCGTCCGTTCGACCAGGGAGGCGCTGCGGCGGTCGACCTCGTCCTCCACGAGCCGACCGGGAGCATCGGGGCACCACCCGAGGTCGTCCCGCACGTCGGCGGCGACCTCGGATCCTCCCCTGCTCGGGGCGACCCGGAAGCCGATGTCCCCGCCCTGCCTATGCTGAGGCCGGGTGACAGCACGGCGGCAGCCCGGGCAGCGCTGGAACGGCGGCCGCGACGACGGAGGGGTGTGGGGGCATGGCGGCGAGCTATCGGTACGAGGTGGAGATCCTGCACCTGCTGGTGTCCCCGGGGCACGCCTACTTCGGCCGCGCCCGGGACGGCGCCGCGGACGTCCCCACCACCGACGCCGAGCAGGTCGAGCTGGTCGCCGGCAAGGGCGTGGTGGGCGACCGGTTCTTCGGCAAGGCCGCGCACATGGACGCCGCCGTCACCCTGCTCGCCGTCGAGGCGCTCGAGGCCATGGCCGCGGATCTGGGCACGGCTCCCTTCGACCCGCTCCTGACCCGCCGGAACGTGGTCCTCCGGGGAGCCCATCTGGTCCCGCTGCTGGGCGAGGATTTCGTCCTGGAGTCCCGGGGCGCTCTCGTGCGGCTGCGGGGCGGGCGCCCCGCCCACCCCTGCGCCTGGATGGACCGGGTCCTGGCACCGGGCGCGCACGCCGCCATGCGGGGGCGAGGGGGTCTGCGCTGTCGGCCGCTGTCCAGCGGCGATCTGTACCGCGGGCCGGCCGTGCTGCACAGCCCGGTCCCGCTCGATCCGGAGCAGGCCGGGACGGCCGTGCTGCGCCGCCCGTCCCGGTTTCCGTAGCACGCACCCCGGCCGGCCAGGGGCGGCGCCGGGTCAGGCCTGCGCCAGCTGGGGCAGCACCGTCTCCCCGAAGGCGTCGAGGAAGGGACGCTGCTCCTGCCCCACGTGGTGCAGGTAGATCTCGTCGAAGCCGAGCTCGGCGTACTCGTGCAGCCACTGGGCGTGCCGGCCGAGGTCGGCGGAGACGTTGACCGCCCCGGCGATCTGCTCGTCCCCCACGTCCTCCTGGATCGCCTTGCGCTGATAGTCCTGGGGCGAGGCGAGCTCGGCCATGGTCACGGGGCCGAAGACGTTGGTGCGCCACTGGTCGAGGGCGATCGCGCGGGCCTGCTCCGGGGAGGGCGCCCAGCTCAGGTGCACCTGCAGCGCGGCCCGGCCGGTGCCGCCGGCCTCGCGCCAGGTGCCGAGCATCCGGCGCAGGTCCTCCAGGGGCTGCTGGACGGTGATGAAGCCGTCGGCCACGGGGGCGAAGCGGCGGACCGTCGTCGGGGTGAGCGCGGCGACGAGCAGGGCGGGCGGGGCCTCCGGCAGGTCCCAGACCCGGGCGCGGTCGGCGTGGAACGGCTCCCGGCAGGACACCTCCTCGCCCGCGTGCAGCCGGCGGACGACGTCGAAGCTGCCCTCGAGGAACCGCTGCCGCTGCTCCTTGGCCGGCCACTCGGGGGCGACGGCCCGCTCGTTGAGCTTCTGCCCGCTGCCCAGGGCGGTCCAGATCCGGCCGGGGAACATGCGGGCGAGGGTGGCCGTGGCCTGGGCGGTGACCACGGGGTGGTAGCGCCGGCCCGGGGCGTGCACGAACCCGAACGGCAGGTCCGTGGTGGCCAGGGCGGCGCCCAGCCAGGACAGGGCGAACCCTGAGTGGCCCTGGTGCGGTGACCACGGCTCGAGGTGGTCCGAGCACATGGCGGCGCCGAAGCCGGCCTGCTGGGCGTGCCCGACGTCGCGCAGCAGCTGCTCGGGAGGGATCTGCTCGTGGGAGGCGTGGAAGCCGATCGTCGCCATGGGGTCCTCCGGTCGAGAGCGGGAACAGGACAGTGGGATCAGGACAGCAGGACCGAGTGGGACGGGTGCCGCGGACCGGGTCAGCCGGCCACCGCCCGGAGGTCCTCGGCGGGGGTGCAGACGTTGCGCAGCTCGCCGATGCCTTCGATCTCGGTGACGACCTCCTGGCCGTCGCGCAACCAGATCCGGCGGGGCTTCTGGGCCAGGCCCACGCCGGCGGGAGTGCCGCAGGCCACGAGGTCCCCGGGCTCGAGGGTCAGGAACCGGCTGAGGTACTCGACCAGCTCCACGGCGGAGAAGATCATCCGGTCGGTGCCGGAGTCCTGGTGCCGCACGCCGTCCACGGTGCAGCGGATCGCCAGCCCCGCCTCGGGATCGATCTCGTCGGGGGTCACCACCACGGGACCCACCGGGGTGGTGCGGTCGAAGTTCTTGCCCTGGAACCACTCGGAGGTCCGGCCCTGCCAGTCCCGCACCGAGATGTCGTTCATGATGGTGTACCCGGCGATCGCGGCCCGTGCCTGCTCGGGCGTGGCGTGGCGCAGGGGCGAGCCGATCACCACGGTGAGCTCGGCCTCCCAGTCGATCTTCTCCGACTCCTCCGGCATGGCGATGGGGTCGGTGGGGCCGATGAGCGCGGTGGCGTACTTCGCGAAGATCGTGGGGTGCTTCGGGATCTCCTGGCCGACCTCCTCCGCGTGGTCGTAGAAGTTCAACCCGGCGCACAGGATCTTGCCCGGGCGCAGGACGGGGGTCGCCAGGTCCTCCGGGGCCGGCGCGGGGCCCGGCTCCCCCGGCAGCCGCAGGTCGCCCCCGGCGAGGAGGGCCCCGACGTCGGGCACGGGGAGGTAGACGGTCCGCCCGTCCTCCTGCCGGAAGGCCTGGGTGGTGCCGTCGCGTCGCACGGTGCCGAGTCTCACGGGTGCTTCCTCACGTTCTGCGGTGCGGTCTCCGCCTCCGATCCTATGCACCCGCGGCGGGCCCGTGCACAGCGGCGGACCTACGCACAGCGCACCACCCGGATGCCCGAGGCGCTCGTGGCCGCGAGCAGCCGCCAGCGCCCGGTGTCGAGGGTGTGGACGAGCTCGAGGGTCAGCAGCTCGGAGCGGGTGTTCAGCTGGACCTGGACCCGCCACATCTGCTGGTCCACCGCCCCGATCCCGCGGTCCTTGGGCAGCCGCGCGTCCTCGGACCACCAGGCGCGGCGCTCGTACCAGCGCACCGGGTCCTGGGCCACCAGGTAGTTCCGCCCGCGCCAGCGCACACCCACCGGCACCCCCTCCGTGTCGCAGTCCACGTCGACGCTCTCCGTCAGGAAACCCACGACGGCTCCTCTCTCCCTCGGCCCGGCGCCCGTCCCGCGGTGCGCCCTGTCCCCTGGAAGCTAGAACATCTGTACGACACGCTAACCCCTGAGGGCACCGGAACGGAACAGGTGCTCCCCTGGAACCATCGCTCCGGCCAGCGCGTTCACTTTTGCGACCACGAGGGGGGAAGCATGGACAACCCCAGCGAAATGGATACGCTGAATGCACGGAGGGCCTGCCCTGCGCGGCCCGCCCGGACGTCCCCTGTCCCTCGTCCGCCCCGCCGGAGCAGCCGGCGTCGACCTCACGGAGGCCTCCCATGACCGGAACCATCACGCTGATCGCCCACACCGCGGCGAACACCAAAACACCCGCGGTGAACCTGCGTCCGGCCGGCCCGGAGGACGCCGAGAGCCTCGCCCAGCTCTACTACTCCTCCTACGAGCAGGGCGGGGTCTCCAGCCTGGAGGAGGCCCGCCAGGTGATCCGGGGCGTCTTCGACGGGGAGTACGGGCCCTTCCTCCCCGACGCCTCGCCGGTGGTGGTCGACGACGACGGGACGGTGGTGGCCGCCGCGCTCGTGCTGTCCCGGCGGACCGGCGAGGACCTCCCCGACGTCCCCTACATCTTCGAGCTGTTCACGGCGGCCTCCCGCCGCCGCCAGGGCCTGGCCGAGCAGCTCGTGCGCTGCGCCATGAGCACCCTCTACGACAACGGCTACGACCAGGTCAGCCTGCGGATCGACGAGGACAACGCGGCGGCGCTCGCGCTCTACCTGACGCTCGACTTCAACCGCTGGGTCCCCGAGACGGACTACGTCTGAGCCCGGCGGACGCTCCGGACCGGGGGGACGCCGGAGGAGACGCCGGAAGGAACGGCACGAAGAAGACCCGGCAGCAGGCCAGGAAAAAGGGCATAGAGATGGCCACAGAGAAGGCCCGGGACCCGCGGTGCGGGTTCCGGGCCTTTCCCACGGCGTCCCCCGTGGCCCGGTCAGAGCATGAACTCCTCTCGGACGGGGGGCTCGACGGCGATGTCGACGAACCGCGCCCAGCGGCAGCGCACCGCCACGAGCCGGGTGCTGGTCTTGCCCGTGGCACCCGGGTGCCGGGACTCCAGCACCTCACCGGCGTCCCGCGCGGCCGGCCCCTCGAGCACGGCGGCCTCGCCCTCGAGCTGGAACTCCTGACCCGTCCCGGAGACCACCACCAGGGAGACGCGGGGGTCCGCGAGGAGGTTGGCGTACTTGCGGCTGCGCTCGTTCGTGCCGAAGACCAGCCGCCCGTCCCCGAGGGCCGCGAGGTTGATCCACGCGGACTCGGGGCAGCCGGCGCCGCTGCTGGTCGCCACGACCCCGCCGCCGTGGGCGCGGACGAAGTCGGTGACCCGGTCGACGGGCTCCCGGGGGCTCAGAACAGGCTCCGCTGCGGCACCACGAGCTCCGGGGAGTTGTTGCGCACGCTGCCGACCGCCGGGTCCACCGGGTCGAGCACCCAGCGGGCGGCCGTCCGGTGCGCCTCGGCCCGGACCAGGTCCACGAGCTGCGAAGCGTCCTCCTCCCCCGGGCGCAGCCAGTCCCCGACGTGCTCGGGCGCCAGCGGGATCGGCATCCGGTCGTGCAGACCGTGCAGCTCCGTGAGCACGGGGTGCTCGTCGGAGGGCTCCGGGGAGTCGGTGGTGAGGATGGAGCAGGACAGCAGCCAGCTGCTCCCGCCGCCGTCCTTGCCGGGCTGCAGGGCCGCGGAGCGCAGCTCGGTGCCCTCGGGCACCCGCCACCACTCGTAGATCCCGGCGAACCAGATGGTCTCCTCCGGGTCGGCCGGGTGGACGTAGTAGGGCTGCTTGCGCCCGCCCTTGCCTGCGCCGGGCTCCTTCTTCCACTCGTAGTAGCCGTTGGCCGGGACCGCGCACCGGCGGGCGCGGACCGCCTTGCGGAAGGACGGCTTCTCGAGGACGGTCTCCGACCGGGCGTTGAACATCTTCGACCCGACCGCCGGGTCCTTGGCCCAGCCCGGGACCAGTCCCCAGCGGGCGACGTGCAGCTCGCGGACCAGCTCCCCGTCGTCGTCCCCGCCCCTCAGGCGCTCGAGGACGATCGGCACGTCGGTGGTGGGCGCGGTGTTCCAGTTGGCCCGCAGCCGCTCGGAGTCGGCGGTGTCGCCGAGGCTCTCGTCCGGGACGGCCCCGGTCTCGGCCACGAGGTCGCCCACGGCCCGGGCGATGACATAGCGTCCGCACATCTGCTGTCTCCTCGGTCTGCCCGGCCCGCGGCCGGGGCTCAGTCGGTGAGCGGCCCGTACCCCAGGTACTGGGAGTACATGCCGTACACCTTGCGGATCCCGCGCTCGACGTCGGCCACGGTGGTGCCCGGGCGCAGGTCGTCGACGGCCCCCGCGGTGGCGGGGTCCCAGTCCAGGTCGAGGGCGGCGTAGACGTCGGTGAGCACCGAGCGGATGGGCTCGGACTGCTCGACCACCAGCACGGTGCTGAAGTACCAGGCGCCCGCGACCACCCGCTGGGCGGTCCCGGCCAGCTTCACCTTCGCGCCCGGGATCGGAGTCGACGCCGGGTGCGTCCCGTGCACGCTGTGCTCGCCGGCGCAGTACTCGCCCGGGATCTCGCCGACGTCGGCCTCGACCTCGAGCTCCTCCAGGGCGGCCACGATCATGTCGCCGAAGAGGCGGTAGCGGTCCTGGATGCCCGAGGTGGGGTCCTCGGCGGCCTCGAGGTGGTCGATGATCAGGCACCCGCCGTGGTAGGCCGCGGCACGGCCGCCCACCTTGCGGACCAGGGGCTCGAACCCGCTCTCGCGGGCGGCCCGGGCTGCGTCGGCGAAGCCGGGGCGCAGCTCGTCCCGGCGGCCGAAGGCGACCGTGGGGGCCGGTTCGTAGAGGCGCAGGACGGGCCCGCTGCGCCGCACGTCGGCGAGGAGGGTCATGGCGCTCTCGTAGTCCTGCTGGGCGCCCAGGGACTCGCGCTGGCGGAGAAGTTTCATGCTGGTCCCAGTCTAGTGGCGGATCCGGACGGTGCTGCGGCGGGTCACGACCGGGCGATCCCGCTGCCGCGGAACCACCGACCCAGGGCCAGGGCGCTGAGCTCCACCTTCTCGGCCCACGCGACCGCCTCCTCGTCGGCGGCGTCGGAGACGTGCTTGACCATCCGCAGCGGCACGCCGAGGTGCCGGCAGGCCACCGCGATCGCCCAGCCCTCCATGTCCACGAGGTCCGCCCGGGCGGCCAGGGCGTCCCGGGCGGGTCCGCCGGCCACGAAGGAGTCCCCGGTGGCGAGCACGGGCCCGTCGCCGCCGAGCTCGATGACGTTGTCCACGGGGATCCCGGCCGCGCGCAGGAGTTCCTCGTCCACGTCCCGGTTGATGATCCGGGAGGGCTCGAGCACCCCGGTCAGCCCGTGCCTCAGGGCGCCGGCGCTGCCGATGTTGAGCACCGTCAGCTCCGCCCGGCGCGCGGGGTCCGGGCAGCGGGTCAGGACCGCCTCGGTGGTGCGCACCGCCGCGGCCGACATCCCGACGCCGGTCAGGACCAGGTCGATGTCCTCCGGGAAGTACTTGGTCTCCAGGGGATGGGCGGCGAGAACGAGCAGCTGTGGCACCCCGTCACTCTATCCGCCCGCTCCGGCAGCCGGGCACTCAGCGCGGGCGGCCGGTGAACAGCGCGGCGAGCCGCCGGTCGGACTCCGCCTGGGCGTCGAGGTCGTGCGCGCCGCCCGTCACGAGCAGCTCGTCCGCCCCGGTCCGCGAGAGCAGTCGTTCCAGCTGGTCCCGGACCTCCGGGGCCGTGCCGTGGACGGAGGACATGAGGGTCTCCTCCACGAGGGCCCGCTCCCGGGCCGTGAGCCCGTCCGGCTCCGCGGACCGCGCGGGTGCCAGGGGCGGGAACTCGCCCCGGGTGCGGGACGCGGCGAGGGCGCGGGCCTCGGGCAGCAGCAGATCGCGGGCGGCCGCACGAGTCCGCGCCACCGCGACGTTCGCCGACACCACCACGTAGGGGTGCGGCCACCACGACGACGGGCGGAACCGCGCGCGGTACCGCTCGAGCACCGCGGCGCCGCCGCCGGGGCCCTCGCGGGAGAGCGCCGGGCCGCCGAGCACCACGGCGAGTCCCGACCGGGCCGCGGTCTCCACCCCGGCCCCGGTCGCCAGGACGAACACCGGTGTCGCGGCGTGGTTGCGGGGCCGGGCGGTCACGGGGGCCGTGCCGGAGAGGTGGGCGAGCAGCTCCGCGAGGTCGTCCCCGAAGCGGTCCGCGGCCTCCTTGCCGGTGCGCAGCGCGTCCCGGACCGCGGCGGTGAAGCCGAGGGACCGGCCCACGCCGAGGTCGATCCGCCCGGGATGCAGGGCCTCGAGGGTGGCGGCCTGCTCGGCGACCACGAGGGGCTGGTGGTTGGGGAGCATGATCCCGCCGGAGCCGATCCTGAGGCGGTGGGTCCGGGCGGCCAGGGCGGCCATCAGCACCGCCGGCGCGGACCCGGCGATCCCGGGCACCGCGTGGTGCTCGGCCACCCAGAACCGGTGGTAGCCCAGTTCCTCCGCGCGCTCGGCCCGCTCCAGGACGCGGGCGAGATCCTCGGCCTCCGTGGAGCCGTCCCGGGAGTTGGCGCGGTCGAGGAGGGAGAGCGGAACGTCGGAGAGGGCCATGGTGCGCACAACCCGGGCGGCGGGGGAAGCATTCCGGGCGGCCGCCGCCCGTGGTGGCCACGGACGGAGCCCGGGGCGGCTGGGACCGACGCACGGAACGGCCAGGCCCGGAGCCCGGGGTGGACAGCACCGCCGCTCGGGTGGGCGGGGCCGGAGCTCCCGGACGGCTAGGGCCGGCGCCGGACCTGGATCCGCCCGTCCTCGACGCGGGTCTCGTAGGCGGGCTGCGAGGTGGTCGCCGGTCCGCGGACGACGGCGCCGTCCGCGAGCCGGAAGGTGCTGCCGTGCCAGGGACAGGTGACGCACCCGCCGTCGATCGTCCCCTCCTCGAGCGGGCCGCCCATGTGGCTGCAGACGCTGTCGAGGGCCTCGATCCGGTTCCCGTCGCGGACGAGCAGCACCGAGACGCCGCCGGCCGGCACCCGGCGGTGCCCGCCGGCGGCGAGGTCGGCGTCGGCCAGGACGTCGGTCCACCGCCGTGGGCCACGGCGCCAGGCGGTGCGGTTGACGTTGACGCCCCGCACGAAGACGAGGTGGCCGCCCAGGTAGCCCCCGCCCGTGACACAGCCGTAGCCGGCCAGCGCGAGGGCCTTGCCGGCACCGCGCCGGCCCCGGAGCCGGGCGGCGAGCGAGGCCGTGTAGAACGTCAGGGCCACGCTGTTGGCGGTGGCGTGCACCAGGCCGATCCGCCGGTCGGCGCCCTGGGTGTCGGACCAGTCGCTGAGCCCGGTCGCAGCCGTGGGGACGGCGGCGGCCAGCCCCGCGACCACGAGCACGTCGGCGGCGCGGGCCGTGCTGGGGCCGCCGGCCAGGTCCAGCACCGCCGCCATGGTCCACGCGCCGATCGGGACGTCGGTGAGGAGGGGGTGCAGCGGGTGCCCGATCACGGTGCCGCTCAGCACGTTGCGCACCGGCGCGGGCCGCACCGCCCGGCCCACGGCGCGGGCCAGGGGCTCGGCCACCCGGTCCAGTGCCTTCCACGTCTCCATGCGGGCCACCAGGTCCTCGAGCTGTTTCATGACCGCCTCCTCAGCGCCGGGGCGGTCAGTGTCCCACTCCGCCCCGGGCGGGACAAGGACGTCCTGGAGTGTGAAGACCGGCGGCACCGGGAGCGGCTCAGCCGGCGCGGTCGAGGGCCTCCTCGGCGGCGACCCAGCCGAGCATGGCGCACTTGACGCGGGCCACGAACCGGGAGACCCCGGCGAAGGCGGCGGCGTCGCCGAGGAACTCTTCGTCCGGGACCACGGTGCCGCGGGAGCGCAGCAGGTCCCGGAACGCGCCGATCAGCTCGCCCAGCTCGGCCCGGGTCATCCCGGGGGCGGTCTCGGCGAGCACGGAGGCCGCGGCCATGGAGATCGAGCAGCCCTCCCCCTCCCAGCTGAGCCGGGCCACCACCGGCTCCGCGCCCTCGGGCCCGGCCGCGAGCTCGACCCGCACGGTGATCTCGTCGCCGCACGTCGGGTTGTACTGGTGCGACTCCCCGGCCCCGTGCCCGGGCGCCGGGGCGGCCAGGCCCTCCCCGGTCCGGCGCCTGGCGTGGTCGAGGATGACCTCCTGGTACATCCCGTCCAGCGCGCTCATGCAGTCCTCCTCGGTGGTTGCGGTGCGGTGCTCACGGGGCTCAGCCGGTCACGCGGAAGTAGGGGCGGACCCCGGCGAGCTCGGTGAGGAACCGGTCGACGTCCTCGCTTGTGTTGTACAGGTAGGTGCTGGCCCGGGTGGAGGCGGTCAGCCCCAGCGCCCGGTGCAGCGGCTGGGCGCAGTGGTGGCCCACCCGCACGGCCACCCCGGCCGAGTCCAGGACCTGGCCGACGTCGTGGGCGTGCACCCCGGCCACGTCCACGGCCGCCAGCCCCACCCGGTCCCCGCCCGCCGGCGGGCCGATCAGCCGGATCCCCTCCAGCTGGGCGAGCCCGGCCGCGAGCCGCTGCCCCAGCTCGTGCTCGTGGGCGGCGACCCGCTCCATCCCCACACCCTGCAGATAGCGCACCGCCGCGGCCAGGCCCACGGCCTGGGCGATCCGCTGGGTGCCGGCCTCGAACCGGGTCGGGGCCGGCAGGTACCGGGCGGACTCCATCGTGACCTTCGTGATCATGGATCCGCCGGTGAGGAACGGTGGCATCACGTCCAGCAGCTCGGCGCGTCCCCACAGCGCCCCGATGCCGGTGGGCCCGAGCATCTTGTGCCCGGAGAACACCGCGAAGTCCACCCCCAGCCCGGGGAAGTCCACGGGCAGGTGCGGCACCGACTGGCAGGCGTCCAGCACGCTCAGCGCCCCCACCGCCCGCGCCAGGCCCACGAGGGCGGCGACGTCGGTGATCGCCCCGGTGACGTTGGAGACGTGGCTGAAGGCCACCACCCGGGTGCGTTCGCCGATGACCTCGGCGGCGGCCCCGAGATCGAGGGCGCCGTCGTCGTCGACGGGGATCCAGCGCAGGGTGGCCCCGGTGCGGGCGGCCAGCTCCTGCCAGGGGATGAGGTTGGCGTGGTGCTCGAGCTCGGTGGTGACGATCTCGTCGCCGGGGCCCAGCCGGAAGCGGGCGGCCGCCTCCGCCCCGCGCCCGGCGGTGGCGTTGGAGAAGGAGTAGGTGATCAGGTTGAGCGCCTCGGTGGCGTTGGAGGTCCACACCAGCTCGGCCTCGGGGGCCCCCACGAAGCCGGCCACGACCCGGCGGGCCTCCTCGTAGGCGTCGGTGGCCTCCACCGCCAGGGAATGCGCCCCGCGGTGGACCGCGGCGTTGCGGTGCAGGTAGAACTCCCGCTCGGCGTCCAGCACCGCCAGGGGCTTCTGCGAGGTGGCGCCGGAGTCCAGGTAGACCGCCGGGCTGTTCGTCAGCAGCGGGAAGTCCTCCCGGAGCGCACGCACCTCGGGATCGGTCAGGGGCAGCACGTGGTTTCCGTCCATGCTCCGACACTGTACGGCCCGGACCCGGGTGTTCCCCGGCCGGGCGCCTCCCGGCGTCACGGGCGGGCTAGCGGTGGCGGGGGCGCAGGTAGGTGTTGCCGTTCGCGTCCTTCTCGACCACGAACTCCTCCTGCAGCTCCTGGTACCACTGCCGGGTCTGCTCGCTGGGCTGGTCCTGGCCCCGCAGGTCCCGGCGGCTGCGGGCCGCCGGCCCGTAGATGCGCATCGACAGGTCGTCGAAGCGCCGGAACAGGCTGCGCCGGGGCTCGTCGTCGGGGTGCTGGTGCTTGCGCATGGTGTCCTTCCGGGTGGTGGTCCGGGACGTCTCCCCCCATGATCTCCCGCCGGGCGGGGGAAGGCGAAACGGGAACGGCCCTCGACGGGCCCCGGCCGGCGAGGTCTGCGGGGTCGCCCGGACCGGTGCCGCGCCGGAACGGCTCCCGGGGCTCAGCCCTGGACGAGACGGGTGAGCAGTCCCGCGGCGACCAGCAGCGTGCCCGCCGCGGTGAGGAGCCGCAGCCAGCGGTACGGTGCGACGAGGGCCCAGCGGTGCGGATGCCGGGCGTGGTAGTAGACCGTGACCTCCGCCCCGGCCTCGGGCGCGGGGGCCGGCGGGCGCGGCCACGGTTCTTCGTGGATCTCGTACCGGGTGGTGTGCCAGCGCAGCCGGTGCCGGCCGTCCTCCACCAGGTGCACGGCGGCGGTCCTGACCCACCAGGCGTACAGGCACCGGACGAGCAGCGCGGCCACCAGCAGCGCCGTTCCCGCGGTGAGGCACGCGGCGCTCACCACCCCGGTGCGGGCCATCTCGCTGAGCTCGGTCACGGAGGCGAGCCTAGCGCCCCGCCCGGCGCGGAGGGCTCGCTCCCGACGCCGGTGCGCGGCGGCCCTCCCGCGCGCGGCGTGGTCGGCGCCCGGCCGCGGGCGTCAGGCCCAGGTCGCCGCCGCCAGGCGGGCGAGGACCGGTCCGACGTCGTAGGCGGTGGTGCTGTTGGCCATCACGACGATGCCGAGGCCGCGGTCCGGGTAGAGGCGCATGACGTTCCAGAAGCCGGCGCCGGTCCCGTAGTGCTCGACCCACTCGTGGGAGCCCGGGCCGGGACCGCGGAACCACCCGATGCCGTGGTCGAACGGTCGTCCCGGGTGCTCGATCGTCCGCATGGCCCGGGCCGCGTCGGCGGACAGCACCCGGCGGCCGTCGATCCGGCCGTCCCCCAGGTGCAGGCGCAGGAACCGGCCCGCGTCGAGCACGTCGCCGACCAGACCTCCGTACGCGGGACCGTCCACGTAGAAGGGGCGCAGGCCCAGGTGCGCCCCTGTCCGCGAGCCGACCACCCCGCGGGGCAGCAGCAGCCGCAGCAGGGGGTCGGCGAGCCGCGGGGCGCGCAGGCTGCCGGTCGCCGCCGCGGCGTCCTCCCGGTAGGCGAACCCGGTGCGGGTCATGCCGGCCGGGTCCAGCACCGTCTCCCGCAGACAGGACTCGAACGGCGCCCCGGTCACCACCTCGACGATCCGGCCCAGGGCGAGATAGCCCACGTTGGAGTACCGGGCCCTCTCCCCCACCGGGTACCGGTACGCCCGCCGGCGCCGCATCAGCCGGCGCAGCAGGTCGCCGGCCGACGGCGGCGGCGCCCCGGCCGGATGGACCCACCGGATCGGCAGCGGGTTGGACAGTCCCGCGGTGTGGGTCAGCAGCTGCTCCACCGTCGGCCGACTCGTCCCGGGGGACCGCAGGAAGTCCACGTAGTCGTCGACGGGCGCCTGCAGGTCGAGCCGCCCGGTCTCGGCGAGCGCCATGACGGCGGTGGCGGTGACGGGCTTGGTCATAGAGAACCACGGGTACGCCGTGCCCGGCGTCGCGGGGACGTCACCGGCGAGGTCGGCCGTTCCGAAGCCGGCCGCGCAGAGCACTCCGTCCCGGTGGACCACCGCCAGGGACAGGCCGGGGACGCGTCCTGCGCGCATCATGGCCGTCACCGCGTCCTGCAGCTCGGCCGGTGGCGGCGCCGGGAGGGAAGAGCTGCCGCCGGGCGAAGAGCTCTGCATCGGGACCTCCGGACGCGGGTCGCGGGGGTTCCCGCCGCCCGACAGGACCACCGTGCGACCCGGTGAGCCGCGTGTCAAGAGCGCGCACGGACGTCGGGGGACATGACAGACGTATTGACGAACGTCGATGTTGGTGGCACTCTTCCACATAGACGGACGTCGATATCCAAGAGCGTTCGTCGCACCCGAAAGGAACCTGTCATGTCCAGAGTCCAGCTCGCCCTGCGCGTGGCCGATCTCGAGCGCTCCATCGAGTTCTACTCCACCCTGTTCAACACGGCCCCCGCCAAACGACGCCCGGGCTACGCCAACTTCGCCGTCGCGGAACCCCCGCTGAAGCTCGTGCTGCTGGAGGGCGAGCCCGGTGACGACACCCGCATGGACCACCTCGGCGTGGAGGTGGAGAGCACCGAGGTCGTCGAGGCGGCCGCGCAGCGCCTCGCCGACGCCGGCCTGACCACCCGCCCGGAGGAGCAGACCACCTGCTGCTACGCCGTCCAGGACAAGGTCTGGGTGACCGGTCCGGGCCACGAGCCGTGGGAGGTCTACACCGTCACCGCCGACGCCCGGCCCGACCTTGAGGGCAGGACCGGCCGGGAGCTCTCCGCGGTCGGCGGCGACGGCTCGTGCTGCACCGCCGGTCCCGCGGCGTGATCCACGGCGGACCGCGGAGTCCGGCTGCTCCAGGGGGTCACGAAAGGGAACGCCCCTGGTGACCCTCTGGTTGCAGGAGTAAACTGGTGTCCTCAGCTGTTGCGCCTCGGCGCCGGGACGTCTTTCCCGGTGCCACCGGTCCCCCGGAGGCGCATCGCGCCCCGGGGGCGTCTCCCGGTCGGCCGGGGGCCGACCGACGACTCCGGCACGTGCCGCCGGCGCCCGTGCCGACGATCCACCTCACGACCTCGGGGACCCACCATGAAACACCCACTCCTCTCGCGCGTGCTCACCGGCGCGTCCGCCACCGTGCTGGCGACCGCCGGGCTCGCCGTGGGCGCACCTGCCCAGGCCGCGACCGCGCAGCCCGTGTTCTCCTACGCCCAGGGCTGGCGCGTGGACCAGCACGTGCGCGAGCTCGCGGACGTCAACGGTGACGGCCGCGCCGACGCCGTCGGCTTCGGCAACGCCGGCGTCCAGGTCGCCTTCGGCCAGACCAACGGCACCTTCGGCACGCCACGGATGAGCCTGCGCGACTTCGGCACCGCCCAGGGCTGGTCCAACGCACGGCACGTGCGCACGCTCGCGGACGTCGACGGCGACCGCCGCGACGACCTCGTGGGCTTCGGCGACGCCGGCGTCTACGTCGCCTACTCCCAGGGCGACGGCAGCTTCACCGCGCCGCGGCTCAAGGTCCGCGACTTCGGCTGGAACCAGGGCTGGCGCGTCGACAGGCATCCCCGCGAGCTCGCCGACCTCAACGGCAACCTGACCGCCGACATCGTGGGCTTCGGGCACTCGGGCGTCACCATCTCCCACGGCCTGTCCAACCGCACGTTCACCGGGACCGGCATGCGCATCGACAGCTTCGGCTGGGACCGCGGGTGGCGGATCGACAAGAACCCGCGACTGCTCGCCGACGTCGACGGCAACAGCACCGCCGACATCGTGGGCTTCGGCGACGCCGGCACGTACGTCTCCTACTTCTCGGCGCTCGGGGACACGTTCACCCAGCCCGCGCTGGAGATCCGCAACTTCGGCTACGCCCAGGGGTGGCGCGTCGGGCAG
>NZ_BAAGPL010000024.1:87195-139766 GCF_054784195.1 Kocuria himachalensis | reverse complement strand
TCCCGCCGGCAACGCCGCGGCGGACATCATCGGCTTCGGCCACTCCGGGGTCTCCGTCGCCCATTCGCTGAACGGAGGGAACTACACCGGCGTGGCCGTGCGGGTGAACGACTTCGGCCAGGCCCAGGGCTGGCGGGGCGACCGGCACCTGCGGACCCACGGGGACATCAACGTCGACGGCATCCAGGACCTGGTGGGCTTCGGCAACGCCGGGGTCCACGTCGCCCACGGCCGGACGGACGGCTCCTTCGGCCCGGTGTACCTGAAGGTCGCCGCCTTCGGCTACGACCAGGGATGGACGGAGGAGCGGTATCCGCGCCTGCTCGGTGACGTCAACGGCGACGGTCGCGACGACGTCGTCGGCTTCGGGCACTCGGCCACGTACGTGCAGCTGTCGTGAGCCCGCCGGCCGCGATCCGTCGCGGCCGGACCGCGGTGCAGCCCCCGTCCGCGCGGACGGGGGCTGCGCCGTACTACGTCACGGGCTCCGCGCCGCGCTCGTGGACATAGGCGGCCATGGTGATCACGGTGACGAGCTGCACGGCGACCACCACGAAGGTCCAGCCGCCTTCCGCGACGACGTAGACGGCGGCGGAGACGATCAGGACCAGTGGGAGGACCCGCTTGACGGCGAGCGCGCGCCCGCCCTCGCCGGAGGCGCCCGGGGGTTCGAGGTCGGGCTCGGGGTCGGGCTCGGCCGGCTCGGTCTCGGCGGCGGGTGCGGCCCGCCGGCGCCGTGCGGAGTGGACCGTGCTGACCAGCACAGCCACGTAGAGGGCCGCGACGAGCCCGGTGACGAACAGCATGACGGAACCGTCGTCGTCGCCGACGCACAGCCCCACGACGAGACCGAGGGCCACCGGCAGGAGCCAGAGCCCCAGGAGCAGCCTGTCGCGCACGGTCAGCACGAGGCCCTCCCCCCGTTCGACGATCCCCGTGAGCGCATCCTCGCACCCGGGGAGCCCGCGTGTCTGACCCCTCATCCGGGGATGGCGCCGGCGGGGACGTCCGGCACGGGCAGCAGGCGGTGGACCAGCGGGCCGCCGGTCAGGTCGTACGGCACGGTCCCCGCGCCGCCGAGCGCCCGTCCGCGGCCCGGATCGCGAGCTCGGTCGTGGTGCGCACCAGCCGGCGCGGCGCGGTCCGGCGTCACACTCGCGCCGGTGGCCGTCATCCGCGGCGTGCCGTGCGGTGACGGACGGGCACCGGACGTAGAACAGGAGAGCGCCTCCCGCGCTCCCCGGCGCGCTCCCTCCTCCAGGTGCACGTCCCCTCATTCCCCCAGGAGCACCATGAGCAGCACCCCCTTCTCCTCCCCTGCCCCGGGGACGGACCTGGCGTCCCGCCGCGGTTCCGCCGTGGGCAGGTGGATCGCGGCCGTGCCGCTGCACCTCGCCCTCTCGATCGGCCTGGTCGCCGGCTGCACGTCCAGCACCGCGTCCACCGACCCGGTCGCCGATCCCGGTCCCGTCCCGGGGACGGTGAGGACGGTGCCCGCCGCCCCGTCCCCGAACACCACGCCGAGCAGCACCGCCTCGCCCACGCCCTCGAGGACCCCCGGGTCGGTCACCAGGGTCACCGCGGCGCCGGAGCCGTCGGAGACCCCCGTCCGCGTCGTGGCCCCGCCCTCGGGGGCGTTCCTGGCCCTGGAGGACCTGCCGGTCGCCGCAGCCGGGACGATGTCCGACTACGACCGTGAGAGCCTGTTCGGCGGGTGGATCGACGCCGACGGCGACTGCGAGGACTCCCGCAACGAGGTCCTGGCCCGGGACCTGACCGGCATCACCTCCACCGACGGGTGCAGGGTCGACACCGGCACCCTCGCCGACCCCTACACCGGGGCGACCATCGACTTCGTGCGCGGGGTCGCGACCTCCGACGACGTCCAGGTGGACCACGTGGTCTCGCTCGGCAACGCCTGGGTGACCGGGGCGCGCCGGCTCTCCCAGGCCGACCGTGTAGCCCTCGCCAACGACCCGCTGAACCTGCTGGCGGTCGACGGCCCGGCCAACGGGTCGAAGTCGGACCAGGACGCCTCCCGGTGGCTGCCCCCCAACCGGGCCTTCGCCTGCGAGATGGTGGCCGTCCAGATCGCGGTGAAGTCCCGCTACGATCTCTGGGTCACCGCCCCGGAGAAGACCGCCATGGCCGAGGTGCTCTCCGACTGCCCCGACCAGCAGCTGCCCGGCGGCACCCCGTTCGGCGACATCCCCGGGGGCACCGGGACCGCTCCGCAGCCCGCCCCGGGCCCTGCTCCCGCCCCCGCGGACGTGCACTACGCCAACTGCACGGCCGCCCGGGAGGCCGGCGCCGCCCCGCTGCTGCGCGGGGAGCCCGGCTACCGGGACGCCATGGACCGTGACGGCGACGGCGTCGCGTGCGAGTAGGACGCCAGAAGGACGAGGACCGGACGACGAACACCACCCGCCGGGCCCCTGCCCCCACGGCCGCTGCCGGTCGGGGACGGGCGCCCCGCCGCGCTCAGCCCTGCCAGGCGGGCCGCCCGCCGGCGCGGCGTGCGAACTCCGCCGCGCGGCGGTGCGGCAGCGCGTCCCACAGGGACCCCGCGGCCATGCCCACGAACCACAGGCAGGGGAACCACCACCGTCCGCCGTCCAGGTGCAGATAGCACGCCACGGCGAGGACGAGGGTCAGCGCGATGTTGAGGAACATCAGCGTCATCTGGTGCGGCACAGCGGCCCCCTTCACTGTTCGACGGCATGCCCTCCGCATCGTGGCACGGCGCCCCCCTCCCCGTCTGACCCCTCTTGGGTGGGCAACTCTCCGGCGGGCAACCCGGGTTCGCCGCGCGGGCCGCCTACAGTGGGAACCCCGCCCCCCAGCGAAGCAGAGGCACCCCATGAGCACGAAGGCCGTCGTCACCAGTCTGTTCCTCGCGTCCGGTCTCGCCCTGGCCGGCTGCGCCGGCGACCCCCCGGCCCAGGAGGACACCCCCGCCGCCCGGACCTCCCCCACTCCGTCGGGCACGGCCTCGGCGACGACGCCGGAACCGGCCCCCGAGTCGACCCAGGAGCCGACAGAGGATCCGACGGAGGATGCGGACGAGGAGCCGGACGAGGAGCCGGACGAGGAGACTGCCGAGGACTCCCCGTCGCAGCCCGAGGCCGCCCCCGCGGATCCCGTTCCCGCCGATGCGTGGTCCGCGTTCTCCGCGACGCCCGAGGGACAGCCGTACGCCCGGACCGTGTCCAGGATCGAGCAGCAGGAGGCCCCGGGCGGCGGTGCCGTGCACCGGCTCACCGCGGACGTGAACGACCGCGCCGTGGCCGTCGAGATCTGCCGGGCCTACCAGTCCTCGATGGGCACCGGCCAGGACCGGATCGACGTCGTCGACACCGTCGGCCAGCTCCTGGCCTTCGCCCCGGGCGGTCCCGGGACCTGCCAGGTGCAGGTGAACACGGACGTGGGGGCGGTGCCCTTCCCGGGGAAGTTCACCTACGACGAGGCCCTGGCCGCGTGGCAGAGCGGGGTGCCCTACTACGACGCCTTCTGCATCAACTACGACCCGGTGACGGAAGCCGGTGTCGCGCAGTGCACGGGCATCGAGAACGGCACCGTGGACAGCGTGACCGGGGAGCGCATCGGCGGGTGACCGGCACTCGCACGGGGCGCCCGGGTGTCGACGGCGGCCCGTGCGGCGTATCCTGCCAAGCATGGGGGACACTGTGCAGCGGGCGGTCTTCACCACCCGTGACCCCGCCCAGGCCCTGGCCAAGCTGGACGAGGTCTACGCCCTGCGTGATGTGCGGTGGATCACGGGCGGGGACCTCTCCATGTCCTTCTCCTCGACCGGCGCAGGACCGGCGAGCTACGGCCGGCTGCGGCTGGGCGGCTCCTCCGTCCGGGGAACCACCGAGTACGCCGAGGTGGTCCGGATCGGTCACGTGCTGGACGGCGTGCTGAGCACCACCAGCGGCCCCGACCGCTTCCCGCGCCGTGGCCCGTTCCTGTTCCCCCAGCTCCCGTGCACGAGCTACTGGGCGGACCTCGACCTGTTCAGCGTCTCCGTGGACGGCGCCGCGGTGGCGGAGCAGGCCAGGCAGCTGCTGGGAGCGGACTCCTTCCACCTGCAGTTCACCGGAACCCGCCCCGTGAGCCCGGTCATGGCCCGGTACTGGTCGAGCACCGTGGCCCATCTGCAGCGCGACCTGCTGCCCAACGCCCAGGTGATGAGCAGTCCCCTCGTCCGGAGCGAGATGGCCCGGTCCCTGATCACCGCGCTGCTGCACACCTTCCCGAACACCTTTCTCCAGGACCCGCCGGTGTCCGATGCTCCCGCCCCCCGCCCGGCGGCGCTGCGCCGGGCCGTCTCGTTCATCGACGCCAACCTGAGCGAGGACATCGGGCTGCCGGAGATCGCCGCGGCCGCGAGGCTGAGCCCCCGCGGGGTGCAAGCGGCGTTCCGGCGCGAGCTGCACACCACGCCGTTCGCCTATCTGCGCTCCGCCCGGCTCGAGGCCGTCCACCGCGATCTGCTGGCCGCCGACCCGACCACGGGGGCGACGGTGGAGGCCGTCGCCGCCCGGTGGGGCTTCGCCCACCGCGGACGGTTCGCCGCCGCCTACCGGGACACCTTCGGCCAGGCCCCGTCCACCACCCTGCAGGCATGACAGCGTCGCACCGGAGCCGGGAGAGGAACGACGTGACGCACCCGCTGCCCATCCGCCTGCGCGTGGCGACCACCGACCCCGAGGTCGCCAGTGACAGGCTCCGGCAGACGTACGCGGGGGCAGAGATCCGCACGCCTCGCGACGACCCCGCGTTCGCCTACCGCCAGGACGTGGACGGGGACGCCCAGCTGAGCCTGGGGCGCTTCCACTTCGGGGGCCGTGGACGGGTCGACCTGGTCCTGGAGGACACGCTCACGGTGGTCCGGCGCCGCACCGGCGCCCACCGCTGGGAGGTCGACGGCCGGCGCGGCACCGGTCTGATGGTCATCCAGCCGCACGAGGACTACCGGGCCGAGCTGGAGTTCCTGGAGGTCGACTCGCTGAACCTGCACCTGACCGCCCTGCAGGACACCGCCCGCGCCGTCCACGGCGACCAGGGTCTCGAGGTCGTCTTCGACCATCCCCGGCCCGCGTCCCCCGCGCACGCCAAGTACTGGGCCGACACCTTCGACTTCGCCCACGGGATCCTCACCGATCCCGCGATCGCCGCCGTCCCCCTGCTGCGGGCGGACCTGCTGCGCCGGATGTCGGTGGCCACGCTGGAGACGTTCCGCCTCTCCGGCGACCCGAGGACCCGGCGGATCTCGGTGGCTTCCCGGCAGACCGCCCACCGGCAGGCCGTCGAGTTCATGCACGCGTCCCTGTCGCTGCCGATCACGGTCGAGGACGTCGCCCGCCACGTGGGTCTGAGCACGGTCGAGCTCGCCAGGGTGTTCCGCTCCCGGACGGGGATCACCCCCGCGGCCTACCTGCGCGGTCTGCGGCTGGCAGCCGCCCACAGGGACCTGGTCCGCGGCAGCGCGGCCGGTGGTGAGACGGTGCGCGCCATCGCCCTGCGCTGGGGCTTCCCCCACGCCGGGGACTTCGCCCGCCGTCACCGGCACGCCTACGGCGAGAACCCGTCGCGCACCCTGCACGGATAGGTCCGGGAGAGCCGGACGGCGCACGGGCCCGCCGGGCGCCTCAGGTCCCGCAGTAGGTCGTGTACGCGCCGAAGTCGTCCGGGGGACCGGCGGCGTAGCGCTCCAGGCCGGGGCGCTCCTCGTAGGGGGCGGTCACCGCCTCCAGGAGTCGTCCCAGCGGGTCGAGGTCGCCGTCGACGGCGGAGGCGAGGGCCTCCTCGACGAGGTGGTTGCGGGGGATGTGGACGGGATTCACGCGGTCCATCTCCTCGGGGTCCGGACCCACGGCGCGCCAGCGCTCGGCCCAGGCGTCGAACGCCGGCAGGTCGAGGACCAGGTCGCGCGCGGCGTGCGCGCCGGTGCGGGCGGTCCCGCCCAGGGCGCGGAAGAACGAGGTCCAGTCGACGTGGTTCTGCTGGAGCAGCACGAGCACGTCGTCGACCAGGGTCGAGGCGACCTCGTCGTCGAGGTCCCCCGGCAGACCGAGCTTGGACCGCATCCCCGCGGACCAGGCCGCGCTGTACTGCTGCGGGAACACCTCGAGCGCTCCCTCCGCCAGGGACACCGCCCGGTCCTGGTCCTCGTCGAGCAGCGGCAGCAGGGCCTCGGCGAGCCGGGCGAGGTTCCACTGCGCGGCGACCGGCTGGTTCCGATAGGCGTAGCGCCCGCCGTGGTCGATCGAGCTGTAGACCGCGGCCGGGTCGAAGGCGTCCAGGAACGCGCACGGCCCGTAGTCGATGGTCTCGCCCGAGATGGTCGTGTTGTCGGTGTTCATCACCCCGTGCACGAACCCCAGCAGCATCCACCGGGCCACGAGCGAGGCCTGGGCTGCGACCACCGCCTCGAACAGCGCGAGGTACGGGTGCTCGGCGCCGGCGGCCTCGGGGTGGTGGCGGCTGATGGCGTGGTCGGCGAGCCGGCGCAGGAGGTCGGGGTCGCCCGTGGCACGGGCGTACTGGAAGCTGCCCACGCGCAGGTGGCTGCTCGCCACCCGGGCGAGCACGGCCCCCGGCAGCAGGGTCTCGCGGCGCACCTGCCGCCCCGTCGCCACCACCGCGAGGGACCGGGTCGTGGGGACGCCGAGGGCGTGCATCGCCTCGCTCAGGATGTACTCGCGCAGCATGGGGCCCACCGCGGCGAGACCGTCGCCGCCGCGCGCGAACGGCGTCCGCCCGGAGCCCTTGAGGTGCAGGTCCCGGCGGCGGCCGGCGGCATCCACGACCTCGCCCAGCAGGAGGGCGCGCCCGTCGCCGAGGCGCGGGGAGAACGAGCCGAACTGGTGCCCGGAGTAGGCCTGCGCCACCGGCGTCGCCCCGGGGGGCACGAGGTTGCCGACCAGCAGGCGTGCGCCCTCCGCGCTCCGGAGCCACTCCGGGTCCAGCCCCAGCTCGGCGGCGAGGGGCTCGTTGAGGACCAGCAGCCGGGGCTCGGGGACGTCGTCGGCCTTCCAGGGCACGGACAACTCCCCCAGCTCCTGGGCGAAGCGGCTCTCGAGGGTGACGGTAGACAGGGGTGCGGTGCTCACACCCACCACGCTACTCGGTGAACCTGCTCCCGCCGAGGGGCCGGCGGGATCAGGGCTGACCGGCGGTCCGCAGCACGGCCACGAGGAAGTCGCTGTCCGCCCGGAACGGGCGCAGGTCCCAGGTGGACAGCAGCAGGTCGGGCACGAGCCCGGCCCGCTCGGCGTCCTGCAGGAACTCCGGGAACGGGTAGCCGCGGCCGGCTCCGAAGCCCACGGCCGCCCGCCCGTCGGCGGCCAGGTGCCGGCGGAAGCGGCGGAGCACCTCGGTGCGCGTGCTGGGGGCCAGGAAGGCCATCACGTTGCCGGCGCACACCACGGCGTCGAAGGGCTCCGGGACGCCCCGGGCGGGCAGGTCCAGCTCCGCCAGGTCCCCCACGAGCCACCGGGGACCGGGGTGGTCCTCCCGGGCGGCGGTGACCAGGGCCGGGTCGACGTCGACCCCGACGACGGTGTGCCCGCGGCGGTGCAGGTGGCCGCCCAGCCGACCGGGACCGCACCCGGCGTCGAGGATCCGCGACCTGGGCGGGACCATGGCCTCGATCAGCCGCGCCTCCCCCACGATGTCCTCACCGGCGGCCGCGAGGGCCCGGAACCGCTCGACGTACCACGACGAGTGCCCGGGATCCGCCCGCACCTTCTGCATCCACACGCTCTGCTCGACCACCCCGCCAGGGTACCGCCCGGCGGATGACATCCCGAGCGGTCGCCGGGCGGCTGGGTGCGCCTCCTGGCGCCGGTCCTCCGCGGGAACGCCGCAGGTGGGATTCCGCGCGTCCCGGAAGCCGGTGGCCGACGGCAGCGTCTCGGCCGAGGCCGGCTGCTCCATGAGTTCCATGAGTCTCGGGGGCGACAGGGCGCAGCAGAGCTGCCGACCCTCGGTGCGGTCACCATGTGCCGCCTGCATTTCCAACCTATAGCGCGCCGGGGGGCTTGTGGCAAGACCCCCTGCGCGCCGCAGAATGCTCGGGCCGGGAGCGGGACCTGCGGACGGAGGCGGATGGAATGGACGAGCACGCGGTGGTGGTCGTCGGCGCAGGGCCGACAGGGCTGATGCTGGCGGGCGAGCTGGCGCTGGCGGGGGTTGACGTCGTCGTCGTCGAACGGCGGGCCGGTCAGGATCTCGTCGGGTCGCGCGCCGGTGGGCTGCACTCGCGGACCATCGAGGTCCTCGACCAGCGCGGCATCGCCGACCGGTTCCTCGCGGCGGGAACGACCGCCCAGGTCGCCGGGTTCGCCGGTGTCCCCCTGGACATCAGCGACTTCCCCACCCGCCATCCCTACGGTCTCGCGCTGTGGCAGAACCACATCGAACGGCTCCTGGCCGACTGGGTCCGCGAGCTCGGGGTGCCGGTCCGCTACGGGCACGAGGTGACGGGCATCGTCCGGGACGGCACCGGCGTCCACGTCGAGCCGGCGGACGGCCGGCCGCTGCGGGCGCAGTACCTCGTCGGGTGCGACGGAGGACGGAGCCGGATCCGCAAGGCGGCGGGGATCGCGTTCCCGGGGTGGGACCCGACGACGAGCAGCCTGCTCGCCGAGGTGGAGCTGACCGAGGAGCCGGAGTGGGGCGTCCACCAGGACGCCGTCGGCAAGCATGCCTTCCGCCGGCCCCAGGACGGAGGGCCGGTGGGGGTCATGGTGACCGAGCGCCACGTCGGGCATGGCCGCGAGCCCACCCTGGGTGATCTGCGCGATGCGCTCGTCGCCGTGTACGGGACGGACTACGGGGTCCACAGCCCCACCTGGATCTTCCGGTTCACCGACACGACCCGGCAGGCCGCGTCCTACCGGGACGGACGGGTCCTGCTGGCCGGCGACGCCGCGCACGTGCACGCCCCGGACGGCGGTCAGGGCCTCAACACGGGCGTGCAGGACGCGGTGAACCTCGGCTGGAAGCTCGCGCAGGTCGTCGGGGGGACAGCACCGGAGAGCCTCCTGGACAGCTACCACGCCGAGCGCCACCCGGTGGCGGCCCGCGTGATGCGCCTCACGATGGCGCAGGTCGCGCTGCGCCGGCCCGACGACCGCAGCCGGGCCGTGGGCGAGACGATCGCCGAGCTGCTGAGCATGGACGAGCCACGACGACGGTGGGCCGCGATGATGTCCGGTCTGGACATCCACTACGACCTCGGTGCGGGGCACCCGCTGCTCGGGCGGCGCATGCCGGACCTCGATCTCCGCACGGCCGGTGGACCGTCACGGGTCTCCACCCAGCTACACGAGGCCCGGCCGGTGCTGCTCGACCTCGGCACGCCCGGCGGCGTCGACATCGGGGGCTGGGCGGACCGCGTCCCCCTGGTCGTCGCTGCGCACCGCGGCAGCTGGGAGCTGCCGGTCCTCGGGCCCGTCCCCGCCCCCACCGCCGTGCTGGTCCGGCCGGACGGGCATGTCGCCTGGGTGGGCGACGGGAACACCTCAGGACTCGAGACCGCGCTCAGCACCTGGTGCGGCCCACCTTCCGGGGCCGGTGCCGTCAGCGCAGATCGAACCGGTCGAGCTCCATGACCTTGACCCACGCGGCGACGAAGTCGCGCACGAACTTCTCCCGGGCGTCGTCGCCGGCGTAGACCTCCGAGATCGCCCGCAGCTGGGAGTGCGAGCCGAAGACCAGATCGGCCGCGGTGGCCGTCCACCGGAGCTCGTCCGTGGTGAGATCGCGGATCTCGAAGACCTCCTCCGCATCCTCGGACGCCCGCCACTCCGTGCCGGCGCCGAGCAGGTTCACGAAGAAGTCGTTGGTCAGCGCGCCCGTCCGGTCGGTGAGCACGCCGTGCGCCGACTGCCCGTGGTTCGCGCCCAGGCTCCGCAGACCGCCGACCAGGACGGTCATCTCGGGGGCGGTGAGGTTGAGCATGTAGGCGCGGTCGAGCAGCAGCGTCTCGGGCGAGAGCCGCACGTCGGACTTCGCGAAGTTCCGGAAGCCGTCGGCCTGCGGCTCGAGCACGGCGAAGGACTCGACGTCGGTCTGCTCCTGCGTGGCGTCCGTGCGCCCGGGCCGGAACGGGACCCGGACCGGGTGTCCGGCGTTCCGGGCCGCCTGCTCGACGGCCGCGCAGCCGCCGAGGACGATCAGGTCGGCCAGTGAGATCCTCGTGCCGTCGGACCGGGCGCCGTTGAAGTCCTGCTGGACCTGCTCGAGGACGCGCAGCACCTCGGGCAGCTGCTCCGGCTCGTTCACCTCCCAGTGCCGCTGCGGCTCGAGGCGGATGCGGGCACCGTTGGCCCCGCCCCGGTTGTCGGTGCCCCGGAAGCTGGCCGCGGAGGCCCACGCGGTGGACACCAGCTGCGCCACGGTCAGTCCCGAGCCGAGGAGGGTCTCCTTCAAGACGGCGACGTCGTCGTCCCCGACCAGGTCGTGGTCGACCGCCGGGACCGGGTCCTGCCACAGCTGCGGCTCCGGGACCCACGGCCCCAGGTAGCGCGTGACCGGGCCCATGTCGCGGTGCAGCAGCTTGTACCATGCCTTGGCGAACGCCTCGGCGAACTCGTCCGGGTGCTCGTGGAAGCGTCGGGAGATCTTCTCGTACTCCGGATCGACCCGGAGCGCGAGGTCGGTCGTGAGCATCGTCGGCCGGTGCTTCTTCTCCGGGTCGAAGGCGTCCGGGACGCTCTCGTCGGCGTCCTTGGCGACCCACTGGTGCGCCCCGGCGGGGCTCTCGATCAGCTCCCACTCGTGGCCGAACAGGTTGCCAAAGAAGCCGTTGCCCCACCGGGTCGGGGTGCTGGTCCAGGTCACCTCCAGACCACTGGTGATGGTGTCCGGGCCCTTGCCGCTGCCGTAGGTGCTCCTCCAGCCCAGGCCCTGGCCCGTGACCGGGCAGGCCTCGGGCTCGGGGCCCACGTGGTCGGCGGGCCCGGCCCCGTGGGTCTTGCCGAAGGAGTGCCCGCCGGCGATCAGCGCGACCGTCTCCTCGTCGTTCATCGCCATGCGGCGGAACGTCTCGCGGATGTCCCGGGCGGACGCGAGCGGGTCGGGGTTGCCGTTCGGGCCCTCGGGATTGACGTAGATCAGCCCCATTTGCACCGCGGCGAGCGCCCCCGAGAGCTCGCGGTCGCCGCCGTAGCGCTCGTCACCGAGCCAGGTGTCCTCCGGGCCCCAGAACATCTCCTCGGGCTCCCACACGTCCTCGCGCCCGAAGCCGAAGCCGAAGGTCCTGAAGCCCATCGACTCGAGCGCCACGTTCCCGGCGAGCACCAGCAGGTCGGCCCACGAGACCTTCCGGCCGTACTTCTGCTTGACCGGCCACAGCAGGCGCCGGGCCTTGTCCAGGTTGGCGTTGTCCGGCCAGCTGTTGAGCGGGGCGAACCGCTGGGCGCCCTCCCCGGCACCGCCACGGCCGTCCGCGATCCGGTACGTGCCGGCCGAGTGCCAGCTCATCCGGATGAACAGCCCCCCGTAGTGCCCGAAGTCGGCGGGCCACCAGTCCTGCGAGGTGGTCATGAGTTCGGCGAGGTCCCGCTTGAGCTCCTCGACGTCGAGCGTCGCGAACTCGCTCGCGTAGTCGAAGTCGGGGCCCAGCGGGTCGGTCGTGGCCGAGTGCTTCCGGAGGACGTTCAGGTCCAGCTGGTTCGGCCACCAGTCCTGGACGGTCCGTGGCTGACCGGTCTTGGGGGTGGGTGCGTCGATCGCCGGGTTCTCGCTCTCGCTGCCGTGCACGGGAGCATCAGAGGTCTGGGACATGGGTCTTCCTTCCAGGATGGCGGTACCGGTCCGGGACCGGTCGCGCGGCAGAGGCATCGCTCCGGGTGGTCGGTCCGGACTCGTCGAGGGGCAGCACGTGGTCGGCGGACGCCGCAGGCCGCGGCGTGGCGCCGGCCGGCATCCGGAGGGCGTCGTCCACCGTCCGGGGTGGGACGTCGAGGCGATCACGGCGGACGCCGAGGGTGATCGAGGTCGTGCCGGGGCTCGGGGGCGCGGACACGGCGTTCGGGACCGCCGGCGGAGTCGGGTCGACCCGCTGGGCGGTGCTCCGAGGGAGCTGCTGGAGGTCCAGCTGTGCGTCCACCTCTCAAAGTGTCGTGGCCGGCCCGGAGGCCGTCAAGGTTCCGGGGTCTCCGACACCGGTGGCATCGACACCGGCGCGATCGGCCCTTTTCACCGGTCCGCCGGGGACCCGGCGGTGGCCGGGTGGGGTGCTGGGCGAAGGGGCCGCCGCTCGGGCGATCGAGGAGACCATGTCCGGGCTACCAGCACATGATGGCGGTGTCTCCCGACTGGCCTGCCCAGGCGAGCCTGACGCGGATGACGTACCGCCTTCCCCGGAAGAGCTTCGCCGACACACCGGAGTTGCGGTCCTCCCCGCTGTCGTCGTCGCCGGCCAGGAAGCGCAGCTCTCCGTCGACCTCCTCGAAGAGCACCAAGGTGGTGTCGGCCGTCCCGAAGGTGGCGATCTGGTACTTCCGCGACACGTCGGGGGTGATCTCGAGGTCCGCCTGCTGTCCCGGGGCCAGGGTCAGCGGCGTGGACCGGAACGGTTCGAGCGTCGGGAGCACGTCCGGCAGGACCGGGTAGAACTTCCGCACCCATTCCTGGTCCTTGGTCGACAGACCGCCCGGGGGGCTGATGCCCGTCTGGTAGCGGGCGGGCTCCTTGATGAGTCCCTCGGGGAAGGCGTACTGCATCACCGAGTCGGGATCCCAGGTCGAGCCCTCCACCTCGTCCTGTCCCAGTTTGCGCAGGACGTTGTGGTGCGTCGTCTCCGGGGACCAGTGGTTGGGGGCCTCGGCGAAGAACGCGTAGACCCTCGCTTCGTCCCACACGATGCCGGCGAACGGGTTCTGATGCTCGTGCGGCAGGCCCATCGTGTGGCCGATCTCGTGCAGCGCCGTCGTGCGCCCGTACTCATCGGTCAGGTCCCAGCCGAAGTTCATGGTCGCGTCCTGGGTGCCGATGGTCAGGACGTCCCGGCCCACGTAGGACCAGGACCCGTCGGCCTGGTCGAAGGAGATCCTCACCTCCGCCTCCCCCGGCTCCTCCACCTCCTGGAATCCGAGACCGATCCCCAGGTCCTTCCACTCCTGGAACGCGCTCCGCACCGCCTGGCGCTGAGGCTCGGGTCCCTCCCGGAACGCGTAGCGGAGCACTGTCCCGTTGACCCATTTCTGGGCCATCAACCGTACGAGCCGCTGTCTGACGCCCACCAGCCCCTCGGGGAGGGGACGCACGATGCGCGGCTTGACGGCACAATAAGGGCGAACTGAGGAACTCATCATTCTCAACTCCTGAACGAGCACCTGTCAGATGGTCTCGAGCACGGCTCGCGGCAGGCCGAGGGCGTCGACGCCCCGCGAGAACCCGGCGACAGGGCCCCCACGCGAGCCGTTCCGCGCCGAGCAGTCGCGGCCCGCACGGTATCGGCACGGCTTGCCGGCACACCGAGCCGATCCACGCTCTGACCTGGACGGGCATCGATCCTGGAGGACCGAGGTGGCGCTACGGGTCGACGCCGGCACCCATCGCTCCTCGCAGCGTGCGGTGAACACCATCCAAGTGATATGCATCGACGAAACCACGCTCGAGGCTGCCCCTCCAAGAGAAGGATCCTCGCTGTGCCGGGGCTGTGACCATGTGACACCAACATGAAGATCCCTCCACCCCCGTCCGTGTGCCTGTCAGGCCGCTCTCCTCTGCGCCGGGAGAAACGGCTGGGGGTTCCTGCAGGTGCCGACGTTCCAGGTGCGATGTCCTGCTCGTCACACGGGACCCGATACCGGACACCCGTTCCATGCCCTCACATCATTTGCTGTACTGGCTGCGGAAACAGAACGTGCCGAGGGGACGTGGACAGCATGGAGCGGTATGCCGACCTGGTGCTGGAGGGCGGGGGCGTCAAGGGCATCGCCCTGGTGGGAGCCATCGAGGTCCTCGAGGAGCGCGGCTACCGCTTCAAACGGGTCGCTGGTACTTCTGCCGGTGCCATCGTCGGGGCCCTGGTCGCCGCCGGCGCCCCGGCGAGCAAGCTGGTGGACATCATCGGCTCCGTCCAGTACCCGGACTTCCGCGACGGCTCCCGTCTGACCCGGACCACCGCCGGCAAGGCCGCCGGGATCCTGGCCCGCAACGGCATCTACCTCGGCGAGCACCTCCGCTCCTGGCTGCAGTCCCAGCTCGACGAGTACGGGGTGCGGACCTTCGCGGACCTGCCCTACACCGACGACGAGCGGCCTCCCGCCCCGGAGCGGTCGTTCCGGCTGGTGGTCACCGCCTCGGACATCAGCAGGGGCCGGCTGCGCTATCTGCCCTGGGACTACGACGAGTTCGGCCGTGACCGGGGCGCTCAGCACGTGGTCGAGGCGGTCCGGGCCTCGATGTCCATCCCCTTCTTCTACCGTCCGGTCCGCTGGGACACCGCCGACGGCAGGAGGGCGTGGCTGGTCGACGGCGGGATGCTCTCCAACTTCCCGATCGCCGCCTTCGACGCCCCGCCGGGCGCTACTCCGCGGTGGCCCACGCTGGGCATCAAGCTCTCGGCCCATCCGGACGCGGTCCAGGGCACCGGGTACCCGATCAGGGGACCGGTGAGCATGAGCCGGGCCATGCTCAAGACCATGACCGGCTTCTACGACCAGATGCACATCGAGTCCCCCGACGCCCAGGCCCGCACCATCTTCGTCGACACCGGCAGCATCCGCGCCACCGACTTCAACCTCACCGACGACGACCGGGACTTCCTCTACCACAACGGCCGCCGGGCCGCCGAGAAGTTCCTCGACGGCTCGTCCACCCGCCCACCGTGGGACTTCGACGCCTATGTCGCCGCACATCGCTGACGCTGCGACGGGTCTGCCGGCCCGGTCGAGCCCGTCGGCCGGCCACGGCCCTCGTCCTTCGGCTGAGCGAGGACGGTGGCCGACCGGCGGTCTCGCTCAGGAGGGGGACGAGGGGGCGGTGACGCCGTTCCCGGCATCCTCCGCCGCGATCCGCGCGTACGTCGCCGAGACCCGGCGGTAGACCGGGGTCAGGAACGCCAGCAGCGCGGCCGTGATCATGACGACGCCGGCCACCAGGAACACCAGGGCGATGCCGCGCGAGGTGCCCTCGCCCAGCAGCGGTGCCAGCTGGGCGCTGCCTTCCGCGGATCGCGCGTACGGGATGATCCAGAACTGGGCGAGCGGTGCGATGAGGAACGCGGTGATCGGCGCTGCCGCGGACTCGAACGCCATGGCGAAGCCGAAGACCCGGCCCTGCCGCTCGAGCGGCACGACCCGCTGGATGACCGTCTGTTCGGCCGCCTCCACGAAGGGGACGAGCACCAGGTAGAGCCAGATGCCGAGGGCGTACAGCCAGGCCCACTCCCGCACGGTGAACAGCGCGCCGAGCGCGCCCATCGCGACCACCGCGAGCAGCATGGTGCGCAGCGGGTTGGACCCGAGCCCGAACTTGCCGATCAGCGCCCCGCCCACGATGAACCCGGTGGCGCCGAGCGCGAAGACCGTTCCCCAGATCTCCACGGGGAACATCTCCAGGCCGTAGGGGTCCATCAGCGCCATATAGACGCCGCCGATGAAGTTGTTGAACGTCGAGAACAGGATCAGCGCGAACAGCCCGGACACGGCCACCACGGCGGCGAAGGCGCCCCGCAGGTCGAAGCCGCCATGGGCGTCCGTGGCCGCGGCGCGCACCTCCTCGGGCATGCGCAGGGTCAACAGATGCACGAAGGCCACGGCCGTGAGCACCACGGCGACCACGACCGTCCAGCCCATGCCCAGCAGTCCGACCGACAGCCCGGAGAGCACCGAGGTGATGATGAACATCAGGCCCTGCACCATGCCCACCAGCCCGTTGGCGTTGGCACGCCGGTCCGGTTCGATGAGGATCGTGACCGTGGTGGACAGGGCGATGTTGCGCATGTTCTCCACCACCGCCCCGATCAGGACGAGCAGGGCGAAGACCCAGATCCACGGCCGGGTCAGGTCCGCCATCGAGGCAGCCGGGGCGAGGAAGAACAGGATGCCGGCCAGCACGAACAGCACCAGTGTGAAGGCGGCGGCGAAGCGCATCACGGCGAGCTTGCGGTAGCGGTCCACGAAGGTGCCGAAGCTGATGCTCGAGAGCGCGATCAGCAGCATGTAGGCGCCACCGACCACCCCGGTGGCGATCACGTTGCGCGTCTCCAGGTACACCCAGAACGTCAGGGCGAACCAGAGGTAACTGGTCGTGATGTTGGCGAGGGCGGTGTTCACCAGGATCCCGGCGAAGGTCCGGGACCGCTGCGCCGGACTGCGCACGGAGGTGTCGACGGCATCGGGATCGATCAGCCCCGGCGGTGCCTCGCCGTCATCGGTCGGAGCGGACGTGACGGCCGCGTCCGCGGGAAGTGCTGCGCGGCCGACGGGAGCCGCGGCGGCCCGGGACGGGCCCGGTTCGTGCTCGTTCATGCGGCCCAGTGTAGTGAGGGGCGCGGACACGCCAACGGCTCGGTGGCCTGCTCGGACCACCGAGCGGAACAGGCCGGTGACCGGCGTCGCGCCGCCGTTCCCGCAACGGTCCGGTTCGCCGACGATCGTCCACCGGTCGGACCCGCGGAGGTGTCCGGAAACCCGCCCCCGGGTCGAGACCTGCATCCCGGGGGACCCGCCTCCCTTCCCGGTCCCCGTGCCGGGAACGGTGCGGCTCATCGCACAGTACAGTGATCCGGGGCACGGGACTCCGGTGCGGACCGGGTCCGTCCGGTCGAACACGGCGACCCCTTCGGCCAGCTCGCGGCTGTGCGGGAGACCCGGATCTCCCGGCGCCGCACGATGACGTCGCCGATCAGCAGTCCTGTGCCGATTCCGCCAGGAGCCACAGCATGCACATGATCGATCCGATGAGGACATAGATGAGCCACCAGAACGAGACAGATTTCGCGGCCCACGAGGCCCGCGCGGACGACGACGGCGGCGCACCCGCCAAGTGGAAGATCGTGGGACCCGGCCTGGTGGTCGCCGCCACCGGTGTGGGCGCCGCCGACATGGTCGCCACGCTGGTGGCCGGCTCCCGGTACGGGTACGGCCTGCTGTGGGCCGTGATCCTCGGGGTGATCCTCAAGATCATCCTCGTGGAGGGCGCCGGGCGCTTCACCCTGGCCACCGGCCGGACCATCTTCGAGGGCTGGCGGTCCCTGGGCCGGTGGACCACCTGGTACTTCGGTCCGTACATCATGATCTGGGGCTTCGTCTACGGAGCGACGGCGATGTCCTCCGCGGCCCTTCCCCTCGCGGCGGTCTTCCCCGTCCTGCCGCTCTGGGGTTGGGCGATCCTGATAGGCCTCCTCGGGTTCGTCATGGTGTGGTTCGGGAAGTACTCCACCTTCGAGAAGATCACCGCCGCACTGGTCGGCCTGATGTTCGTCACCGTCGTCGGGCTGGCCGTCATCGCGACCCCCAACATCCCCGAGATGCTTACGGGCCTGGTGCCGATCATCCCGGAGGGCGGTGTGCTCTACACCCTGGCCCTGGCCGGTGGAGTGGGCGGCACCATCACCCTGGCCGCCTACGGCTACTGGCTGCGGGAGAAGGGCTGGTACACCCCGAAGTGGATGCGCGTCATGCGGATCGACAACTCCATGGCCTACGTGGTCACGGGCATCTTCGTCATCGCCATGCTGATCGTCGGCGCCGAGGTGGTCCGCTCCGCCGGCCTGGCGCTCAGCTCCGGCGACGAGGGCCTCCTCGACCTCTACGACGTGCTGCGCGCGGAATACGGGGACGTGGTCGGCACCGGGTTCCTCATCGGCTTCTGGGCCGCGTCCTTCTCCTCGATCATCGGTGTCTGGAACGGCGTCTCCCTCATGTTCGCCGACTTCTGGGGCAATGTCCGCGGCAAGGAGTCCGGCCACCCCGACACCCGCGTCGGCGGGAAGTACTTCCGCTTCTACGTGCTGTGGCTGACGTTCCCGCCCATGATCCTCTTCGCCCTGGGCCAGCCCATCGGCCTGATCCTGGCCTACGGCATGCTCGGCTCGCTCTTCATGCCCTTCCTCGCCCTCACGCTGCTGGGCCTGCTCAACGGCAGACGGATCCCGAAGAAGTGGGCCAACAAGCTGCACACCAACATCGCCCTGGGCATCACGGCCCTGCTGTTCGCCGTCCTGGGCGTGCAGCAGCTGATCAAGTCACTGGCACCGGTCCTCGGCGGTTGAGGCGCAGACCGTGGATCCCTCCGCCGCAGGCCCGGACGGCGTCAACCGGTGGCGTTCCTGCCGGAGCGGATCAACAGGGTGGGGACTGCGGCCAGGGTGACGATCACGGCTCCGAGCACCAGGGCGGGGGCATACCCGCCGCCCAGCAGGGGCGCTGCGGCCAGCGGCCCGAGGATCTGCCCGATGCTGAAGGCGATCGTGAGGATGGCTGCCGAGCGTGGGATACCCATGCGGGCCCCGGTGCCCATGCCCAGGGAGACGATGCCCAGGAAGGTTCCACCGAACACGACCCCGGCGAACAGCGCCACGCCGCTGCCCGAGAACACCGCGGGCAGCAGCATGCCGACGGCCTGGACCAGCAGCGCGGTGCGCAGCACCGTGGCCGGTGGGAAGCGAGAGGCGAGGCGGGAGTACAGCGCCGAGGACGGCAGGGCCGCCAGGCCCACGACCACCCAGGCGCTGCTGCCTATCCACCCCGGGGAGGTGGCACGGATCGCGGCCACGAGGAACGTGCCCGCGATGATGTAGCCGGCGCCCTCCAGGAGGTAGCTGATAACGAGCGCCACGAACGAACGGCGGACCCCCGGTTCGATCCGCACCGGGGAACCGGAGCCGGCTCGCGACGCCGGGGCCCGGACGGGGCCCGGCGCGCCGCCCACCGGCAAGGCCCAGGCGACCGCGGCCAGCGCCGCGGCGGCCACCGCGCAGGCCCACCAGGCCGTGCTCCAGGTCCCGGCGCGCTCCAGTGCCAGCACGAGCACGCCGGACAGCGCGATGCCCCCGCCGATGCCGCCGTAGACCCAGCCGCCGCTGCGCGCTCCCCCGTGCGACAGCCGGACGGCCACGACGCCGGCCACGGCGATGAACACCACGGCGCTGGCCACCCCGGAGCTCAGCCGGGCCAGGGCCCAGGCGGGTACGGAGGCGGTCGCCGCCATCGCGACCAGAGTCGCGATCTGGACCACCAGCCCGATCCTGAACGCCAGGACGGACGAGGTCACCGCGGGTCGTACCAGGGCCAGCACCGCTCCCAGCAGATAGCCCAGGTAGTTGACGGTGGCCAGCTGTGCGCCCTGCTCCGGCGCCAGGCCGGCCTGGTCCTGCATGAGCGGCAGGATCGGGGTGAACCCGAACCGGCCCACGCCCATGGCCAGCGCCATCGCCGCAGCTCCAGGAACGACGACGGTCCACACGCCCGGAGTGCTCTGGGGCATGGGCTTGCCGTCCTCTCGTGGTGGAGCCGGATGGGTCCGTCTGCTCCAGGAGCAGGGGTCCCGATCAGCGCCCCGGCCGTCGTGGGACCAGCCGGTGGGTGCAGCGCCGATGACCCTCAGGATGGCATTTCCACGGTCGACACTGTGCATGCGGACCCTGTCCGGCCCGTGTCCGAGTGGGTCGTCATCCGTCGGCCCAGGGGTTGATCCCCGGACGTCGTCGAGAAAAAATGGTGCACGCGGATCTCGCAGGAGCACACCGAAGGACCACACCATGGGCATCATCCAGGTCGACCTCTTCCTCACCCTCGACGGCGTGTACCAAGGGCCGGGCGGACCCGACGAGGACCGTTCGGGCGGTTTCGAGCTCGGCGGATGGCAGGGGGCGTACTTCGACGACGAGTCGGGCGAGACGATCGGCGCCGGCATCGAGCGCCTGGACGCCTTGCTGCTCGGCCGCAGGACCTACGACATCTTCGCCGGCTACTGGCCGGCCCAGGGCGACGCCGACCCGATCGCCGTGAAGTTCAACGCGGTGCCGAAGTTCGTCGTCTCGCGCACGCTGACCGACCCGTCGTGGGAGGGAACCACAGTGCTGGCGGATGTCACGACCGAAGTGCGAGCGCTCAAGGACCGGTTCGACGAGATCCACGTCATCGGCAGCGGCGACCTCGTGACGAGCCTGCTCAGGGAGAACCTGGTCGACCGGCTGAACCTGTTCCTCTATCCGCTGGTCCTGGGCTCGGGCAAGCGCCTGTTCGGCGACGGCACCGTCCCGGCGGCCTTCACTTTGGTGGAGCCGCCGCGGGCGTTCCCGAAAGGTGCGATCTCGCTCGTCTACGAGCGGGCCGGCGACCCGGTCACCGGCGTGGACGTCTCGCAGCCGGCGCAGTAGGCGACCGCGCCGGAGCCGCCCTGCTCCCGCGGCTGACACTGGTCGTCGCCCGCTCATTCCCTGGGGTTCCACTCCCCACCTACGAAAAATGGCCCGCCCGGTCCAGTAAGACCGAGCGAGCCGTGGACACGAGAAGGCGAGTTCTGCATGTCCACCACGAACACTACCCCACCCCCGCTCCGCCGGGGAGGCCATGGCACCAGCTCAGAGCGCGAGGCGCCACCTGGGGCACCCTCGCCGTCGGGGTCTCACGCCCGGCGCACGCAAGGATGTTCACCGTCGTGGGCCAGCTCGGCATGTCACGGAGTGGCGCGGTTGCCCGCTGCTGCCATGATCTTCTGCCCCTAGAGGAAAAAACAGAAGGATCCGCTATAATACCGCCGTTCGAACCCACGAAGAAGGGCCTGGGATGGACGTGCTGGACGCACCGCAGTACCGGGTGCCGTTGCGGCTGCGGGGCGTAGAAGGCAGGATGGCGACCTTCGAGGTGCCACCGGAGTTCACAGAGCACATTGCCTCGGCCACGCCGGCGAAGAACGCCTGGACCCGGGACTTCAATACCGGTCTCGTCGGCGGGGCCCGCATCGACCGATCCACCACGCCGCCGACGGTCATCAGCTACCTCACCCGGCCCTTGAAGCAAGTGGACGTTGCCGGCGAAGGGTGGGTGGCACTGCTTCGGCGCGACACACGGCCCCGGGCCAAGCGGCCCTACCAGTTGATCTCCGTCACTCGCAGCATCGGTCAGGGCAAGGTCAAGGACTCCGACAGCAAGCCGACACCGGTTCCGGTCCATGTTGCTCCGCCCATGGCCCTGGACGACCAGCTGTGATGCTCCGGCGCCATGGCCGCACCACCCCAGAAATCCGGTGGAGGGGCCGAGCCCCCTGACCGCACCGTGGCACGGGTCTCCCCGCTGTCGTGCCCTCCCTTCGATCGTTCGAGCTCCTGGCGCTCGGTCCGGGGAATCTATAATCCGGACAGGTGGAGGGGAGACTGCGATGCCCGACGAGGAGGTCTTCGTACCCTACGGCCCCACTCACTGGGCTGCTCTGGGCGTCTGCGTCCTCGGTGCTGTGGTCGTGGTGATCGTGGGCCGCCGTCTACGGGATTCCGAGGCCGAGGTGATCTTCTCCCGGGCTTTCGCCTCGGTGCTGACCACGTACACGGTGACGATGCTCGTCTACCGGTGGTGGCCGGGCAATTTCGACGTCCACATCTCACTGCCGGTCCACCTCTCGGATCTCGCGTGGATGGTCGCCGTCATCGCCCTGTGGACACGGGCCCACTGGGCGACGGCGCTCACCTACTACTGGGGACTCACTCTCAACCCGCAGGCCATCCTCACCCCGGCACTCGACTCGCCGGACTTCCCCCACATCGACTTCATCGACCTCTGGGTCCAGCACATCCTGGTGCTCTGGGCAGCCCTGTACCTGATGTGGGGACGCGGCGGCCGCGTTGACTGGCGGGACTACCGACTGGCCCTGGTCGTCACCGTCACGTGGGCCATGGCAACGTTCGGGCTCAACAGCTGGCTGGGGACCAATTACGGCTTCCTCAACGGCAAGCCGGACAACCCCTCGATCCTCGACCTGTTCGGGCCCTGGCCGTGGTACCTGCTGGTGGAGTTGCTCATCGTCACTGTGGCGTGGGCGCTCATCACCTGGCCGTGGACGTTCCGGCGGCCGAGCACGGCCGAGACCCGAGTCGACGCGGCAGGCTGAGGCAGCACGACCACAGGGCATCGACTCGGGCCTGCCGGGGCGGCGGCAAGTGGACTGCCCCTCGGGGACGGTCTGGTGCAGCGGTGTGTGGGTTCTCGCCGGAGGCGAGGAGCGCAAGCTGCTCGTCGCCGGTGGAGCTACGTCGGCGATCGTCGCAGTGTCCTTCGCTTTGCTCCTGCCGAGTGGACCGCATGGGTTCAACGCCTGCTCACCAATCGTGAAGACTCGCCGCACTCTTTTGATGCCTCGTCGATGCCGTGACCAACTACGCGACCATTGGCCGCCTCGCTCTGCCGTCCTGGCCGACCAGCCCGGAATCTCCCAACTACGCCCGAATTTATTGGCCCGTACAACTCCGTGCTCCTGAGCGCCGATATAGCGACCACAGCCGACGAGCTACCGCCCCTTTGGAATCGCGCCCCAAAGGAGGCCTCGTGACACCGACGGGACCAAAGAACCGGATGTTGTGTCACAGGACCAATTATGTTGTGAAAAGGTCCAAATAGTTTGTCTATTTACACGGGATGTGAGGCCCCGGGCTAACTGGCCAATGTGGCCAGTCCTAAAGTCCCAGAATCTAGGCATTGTCCTCACATTGAACATGTTCTCGCCGACCCGGATTAGTTGGCCATTCCCGACCCCTCCGACACCGTCCGGCTCCAACTGTTCGAGGGTTCATGCTGAGCCAGCGACGGCGTTGCCAGCTACCGACGCAAAGCTGAAGGCCGGGTACCGCTCCGGTCGTCACAGCATTTCGTGGACAAGCCTGAAGCTCGACGCGTCGACTGCTAGCCAGTCGGTCAGGTCTTGTTTCTCGTCCTCGGAAGGAGAGAACCCCGCCAGGGCGGCCTGTTCGAGCACGCTGCTGAGCACAGCGCGGCCGATGGCAGGGGCATCAGGGGCCTGGTCCGCACTGAGGTCGGCGCCACCGGTTCGGGCACCTCGAATAACGTAGAGAAGCGCTCTCCGGGATACCTCAACGTCCAGTTCCCTGGCGCGGTCCCTGGACCACTTCGAGGCCTCCGAGAGGTTGAAGTCGAACTCACGGGCGTACTCCGAGAGCACCTCGAACACGACGGGCCAGTGTTCCTGCGGCAGTCGGGGCATCTTGGCGACGTCGCAGAATCGGGTGATACCCGGGGGAAGCGGCGCCGGGACCTCCGGCGGGTCGCTCGGCTCAGGCTGGACGGGTTCGGGTGCCGGGTGCCTGGTCGAGTCCCAGAAGTGGTGCGGTGAGAAGTTGAGGTTGGGCAAGCCGATCCGCTCGACGGCCTTCCGGAACGTTCCTCCACCGAACCACCGGGTACGTGTGACGACTTCACCCAGGTCTGCGTGGATCCGGCTGGCAAGGCGGGCAGAATTGATGGGCACCTTGGAGGACTCGTAATCGCTGCGCACCACCTCGCAGAACTCCCGCCATGCCTCCTCGTCGTTCGGCCGGCCCCCGGGAGTGGCGTCCCCTGCGACGCTGTGTACTTCCAGGATCGCCGCAGCTTCCTCAGCGACGTCAGTTTCTGACTCCTGGTCCGGGGCCATGAGGTCGAACAGGTCCTGCTCATCGAGGTACTGGTCGGCCAGGGCTTCATAGGCCACCGCGGTCGAGCCAGTGGCGATGATTGCGGTTATGCGGTCATGGGCGCGTAGCACCTGAAGCAACGGTGTGAAGTCGGCATCGCTGGAGGCCAGCACGAACTCGTCGTAGCAGGTGTCGTGCTGCAGAGCGGTCATCACGTCTATCACGATGCGGATGTCCGCTCCGTTCTTCGCCCCCCGCGTGAGACTGGGGCAGTCCACGACCTCCACGCCGGCCTGGGTGAAGAATGGCCGGAACTTCGAAAAGTACAGCCGCTCCCCCGGCTGCAGGGGGTGGGCGATGCTGCCAGAGGGGTTCATGTAGCAACGCAGCACCAGCCAGCGTCGGACGTCGTCAGCGTCGTGCGTGGCCAGTCGGTTGATCCATGCGGACGGTCGTTCTGCGAGCTCGAGGGCTGCTTTCGGGTCGCTACTGAGCAACCCGCTGAAAAAGTTGTCGAAGTCTATGAACATGGCGGATCTGCGGTGGCCCATGGCGTCCTCGCGATTGGGTGAGCTGCACTATGTGCATTAGCTAATCACTTGTAGTGGCCCCACAGGCTGCAGCACGGCCATATCGTGCGCAGATGTCTTGCATCAAATACAGCGGGGCCCCCATCCGTTCGACTGTGGCCTTCAGCCACGTAGATAAGTGGATCCAGTGGCATGTCGGAAGGATCCGTAGCCTCGACAGCTGCTGACTCCGCGCATTCCTGACCGCGGCAGTGCCCGGGTGTGTACGCCCTTGCGGATTAGACCTGGTCTCAGAACTCGGTCGACTGGCGGAGTCGGCGGAAGTTGATGAGTGTGACAGCGAGCAGGAGCAACGGCAACAGCGTGGCTGCGGTGCGGTCGTAGCGCAGCCCGAGGCGCTTGAAGCGCAGCACCCAGGAGATGGTGCGCTCTACGACCCAGCGGTGCCGGCCCAGGAGGGTCTTGGCCTCGATTCCGCGGCGAGCGATCCGAACCTTGATGCCTCGCCGGTGCAGGTAGCGACGGCACCTCGGGTAGTCGTAGCCCTTGTCCGCTGCGGCTTCTCCGGCCGGCGGCGAGGTCGCCCCGGACGACCGCGGCGACCGCGCACTGCCGGATTGGTCTCCAGCAGCGGCTCGAAGAGCTTGCTGTCGTGCGTGTTGGCTGCTGAGACCAGTTCGTGCAGGGGCAGGCCGGCCGCGTCGGTGAGCAGGTGGTACTTCGTGCCTGGTTTCCCGCGGTCAGTGGGGTTGGGACCGGTCAGCTCGCCCCCCTTTTGGCCCGCACGGACACAGCATCAATGCTGGCCCGCGACCAGTCGAGGATCTCCTGCTCGGAGAGCTCCTCGAGCACAGCCCGGTGCAGCTTCTCCCACACCCCGGCCTCCTGCCACTCGCGCAGGCGGCGCCAGGCGGTGTGCCGGGATCCGCAGCCCAAGGCCGGGGGCAGATCCCGCCAGCGGCACCCGGTGTGGAGCACGAACAGGATCCCTCCCAGGGCGGCACGGTCATCGATCCGGGGTCGGCCCCGCGGGCCCTCGAGGAGGTGGCTGGGGAGGGATCAGCGGGGCGATCAGCTCCCACAGACGGTCATCGACCATCCACGACTGCTTCCTCGTCGTCATGCAGGCACTGTGAAGCACTCCCAAGCGGGCGGCAACGACAGATCAGGTTTTGAGACCAGGTCTTAGGGGTGGCCCGCGGCGGCCCGCCGGGGCCATGATGGCACCATGACTGATGCCCAACGGAAGCTGTCCGCTGCCGAGGTCGCCGAGGCCGGGCTCACCGGCTGGCGCCAGGCCGGCGAGACCCTCGCCGCCACTTTCAGGACCCGGAAGTTCTCCACCGGGCTGGAGCTCGTGAACCGCATCGGCGCCTCCGCCGAGGAGGCCAGCCACCACCCCGACCTCACCCTCACCTACCCCGAGGTCGGCGTCACGCTCTCCAGCCACGATGTCGGCGGGATCACCAGCCGCGACATCGACCTGGCCCGCACCATCAGCGGCCACGCCGCGGACCTCGGGGTCGCCGCCGCGGAGTGAGTCCGCGCCGTCGGGCAGGGGCGAACGGACCGTCGAGGCGCCGAGCGGATACGCCAAGAGGCGATCAGGGAAGCGCCCCGTGATCGGGCCTCCGTCAGGCTGCGTGGAGGACCGGCGACCCGTCCTCCGGGATGACGATCGCGCTGGCCGGCGCGCCGATGTGTGCCGGACGGCAGAGGAAGGCGGCTTCTCCGAGCTGGTCTACACGCCGGCAGACGGCGAGACGCTCACGTCCGGGGACCTGTTCCGCAAGAACCTGCGGACCTTCACCAACCTCTATGACTTTCTCTCCCAGCTGCTGGACTTCGAGGACACCGACATCGCCAAACGCGCCATCTTCTACCGGGTGCTGTGGGAGGTCACCAAGCAGGACGAACGCTCTGAGACCCCCGACCTGTCCACCGTGGACCTCCTCGACGTCATCAGCCGACCCCGCGGCCCTGCCGCCGACATCCAGCTGGCCTCCGGGGAGGCGGTCGAGCTGAACCCGCTCAGCGCCGCCGGCTCCGGGATGAACCGGGACCCGAAGCTCGTGGCGCTGGAGGAGGTCGTGAACCGGCTCAACGAGATCTTCGGTCAGGACCTGCCGAAGGACGTGCGGGAGAACTTCGTGACCTCCCAGCTGAACTCCTTGCAACAGGACGACCGGCTCGTGGCCCAGGCGAAGAACAACTCCGAGGCCCAGTTCATGGTCAGCCCCGACCTGAAGAACTCCGTGCTCTCCGCCGCGTTCCGCAATCAGGCTGATCAGGGCCAGATGGTGGATCACCTCTTCAGCGACGAACGCGTCCAGCTCGAGGTCGTGAAGCTGCTCGGCCGAGCCCTGTTCCAAAGCGTGCAGGGCGCGATATGAGGTCATGGCTTAAGGCTCAATCACCGGTCAGCGGATTCGTGGAAGTGCCGTGAACCGGTTGTAATTGACGCTGTCGAGGCGTGTCACTGAACTGAAGGCCCGGCCGCCTCAGCGACCGGGCCCTCAATCATCAGACGCGCTGACGGATCGTGCCGCCAGGATTGCCGTCGCCGCGCCCCTTCGGCACGAAGCGCCCGGTTGCTGCGGATCGGGTCACAGTGCGCTTGTTGCTGGTGCCCGAGCCGACGGCCTCATGGGTCGTCTTACCCGGCCACCGAGACGCGGTCGCCTTGCTGACAAAGCGTCCTGTTCGAGCACTGCGATTGACACTGCGTGCCATCGCGACCTCCTTGGAGGTTGCGCCGAGCCCGAGCACGCCCCGTAGTGGGGACGCTGGGAACTCACGTAGACTGTCCGAGCCGTACTAGGCATCGGGTCCTTTGGCCCGGCTCGGGGTGGCCCTGCGACAACAGGGCCACCCCGTTCTTGTTGGCTTTCCAGCCAAGTTTCATGCTGAGTGCCATCCCTGCCGGACCCGTGGGTCCTTCGAGGCTCAGAACGGTCACTCACCGCACTTCCTGGGTCCCTTGTAGGCGGCCTGGCCAACTGCGCGGTCGCTGGCCAACTCGCTGGCGCGTTCTGGCCAACTCCTACCGTTTTGGCCAACTAGCCCGGCACCTCAAACGGGATCAGAAGTCCCAGTCCTCGTCCTCCGTGTTCACGGCCTTGCCGATCACGTAGGAGGAGCCCGAGCCGGAGAAGAAGTCGTGGTTCTCGTCGGCGTTCGGGGACAGCGCGGAGAGGATGGCCGCCGAGACGTCGGTCATCTCCTTCGGGAACAGCGCCTCGAAGCCCAGGTTGTTCAGGGCCTTGTTGGCGTTGTAGTGCAGGAACTTCTTGACGTCCTCGGTCCACCCGACGCCGTCGTAGAGGGACTCGGTGTAGCGCACCTCGTTCTCGTAGAGCTCCTCGAGCAGCTCGTAGGTGTAGAGCTTCAGCTCGTCCTGACGCTCCTGGGACTCCAGGGCCATGGCACGCTGGAACTTGTAGCCGATGTAGTAGCCGTGCACGGCCTCGTCGCGGATGATGAGGCGCACCAGGTCGGCAGTGTTCGTCAGCTTGGCCCGGGAGGACCAGTACATGGGCAGGTAGAACCCCGAGTAGAAGAGGAAGGACTCGAGCAGGGTCGAGGCCACCTTCTTCTTCAGCGGGTCGTCGCCCTTGTAGTACTTAATGACGATGTCGGCCTTCTTCTGCAGGTACGGGTTCTCCCGGGCCCAGCGGAAGACGTCGTCGATGTCCTTCATGGAGGACAGCGTCGAGAAGATGGAGGAGTAGGACTTCGCGTGCACGGACTCCATGAACGCGATGTTGGTGTACACCGCCTCCTCGTGCAGGGTGACGGCGTCCGGGATCAGAGACACGGCGCCCACGGTGCCCTGGATGGTGTCCAGCAGCGTCAGGCCGGTGAAGACCCGCATGGTGAGCTCCTGCTCCTCCGCGGTGAGCGTCTTCCAGGAGGGGACGTCGTTGGAGATCGGCACCTTCTCGGGCAGCCAGAAGTTCGCGGTCAGCCGGTCCCAGACCTCGTCGTCCTTCGGGTCCTCGATCCGGTTCCAGTTGATGGCCTGGGCCTGGTGGTGGAGCAGCTGCACCTTGTCGATGCTCTCGCTCTTCTCCAGAGTCATGATCTGTCTCTTCCTCGAACGGGGTGGACCCCCGCGCGCGTCCTGCGGACGCGCGCGGGGAGTTTTAGGGTGGTCGCCGGGGCGCCGGCGGTCAGAGCATGCAGGACACGCAGCCCTCGACCTCGGTGCCCTCCAGCGCCAGCTGGCGGATCCGGGAGTAGTACATCGTCTTGATGCCCTTGCGCCACGCGTAGATCTGCGCCCGGTTGATGTCCCGGGTGCTGGCCGTGTCCTTGAAGAACAGGGTCAGGGACAGGCCCTGGTCCACGTGCTGGGTGGCGGCGGCATAGGTGTCGATGATCTTCTCGTAGCCGATCTCGTACGCGTCCTGGAAGTACTCCAGGTTCTCGTTGTTCATGAAGGGCGCCGGGTAGTACACGCGGCCCAGCTTGCCCTCCTTGCGGATCTCGATCTTCGAGGCGATCGGGTGGATCGAGGACGTAGAGTTGTTGATGTAGGAGATCGACCCGGTCGGCGGCACGGCCTGCAAGTTCTGGTTGTACATCCCGTGCTCCATGACCGAGGCCTTGAGCTGCTCCCAATCCGCCCGGGTGGGGATGTGCACGCCCGCCTCGGCGAACAGCTGCCGCACCCGCCCGGTGGCCGGGGCCCACTCGCGGTCGGTGTACTTGGTGAAGTACTCCCCCGACGCGTACTGGGACCGCTCAAAGCCGGCGAACACCGCCTTGCGCTCCTTGGCGATCTCGTTCGACGCGCGGACCGCGTGGTACGTGACCGTGTAGAAGTAGATGTTCGTGAAGTCGAGGCCTTCCTCGGAGCCGTAGTGGATGTGCTCCTTGGCGAGGTAGCCGTGCAGGTTCATCTGCCCGAGACCCACGGCGTGGGACATCTGGTTGCCGCGCTCGATCGAGGGCACCGAGGTGATGTCGGACATGTCCGACACCGCGGTGAGACCCCGGATCGCGGTCTCCACCGACTGCCCGAAGTCCGGGGACTCCATGGTCAGCGCGATGTTGAGGGAGCCGAGGTTGCAGGAGATGTCCTTGCCCACCTCGTCGTAGTTCAGGTCCTCGTGGTACGTGGACGGCTCGGAGACCTGGAGGATCTCGGAGCACAGGTTGGACATGATGATCTTGCCGTCGATCGGGTTGGCGCGGTTCACCGTGTCCTCGAACATGACGTACGGGTACCCGGACTCGAACTGGACCTCGGCGAGGGTCTGGAAGAACTCGCGGGCGTTGATCTTCTTCTTGGTGATCCGGCCGTCCGCGACCATCTCGTGGTACTTCTCGGACACGTTGACGTCCGAGAACGGCATCCCGTAGACCCGCTCCACGTCGTACGGGGAGAACAGGTACATGTCCTGGTTCTTCTTGGCCAGCTCGAACGTGATGTCCGGGATGACCACGCCCAGGGAGAGGGTCTTGATCCGGATCTTCTCGTCCGCGTTCTCCCGCTTGGTGTCCAGGAAGCTGTAGATGTCCGGGTGGTGGGCGTGCAGGTACACCGCACCCGCGCCCTGGCGGGCGCCCAGCTGGTTGGCGTAGGAGAACGAGTCCTCCAGCAGCTTCATGATGGGAATGATGCCCGAGGACTGGTTCTCGATCTTCTTGATCGGGGCCCCGGCCTCGCGGACGTTGGTCAGCGCGAACGCCACGCCGCCCCCGCGCTTGGACAGCTGCAGGGCGGAGTTGATCGACCGCCCGATGGACTCCATGTTGTCCTCGATGCGGAGCAGGAAGCAGGAGACGAGCTCGCCGCGCTGCTGCTTGCCCGCGTTGAGGAACGTGGGGGTCGCCGGCTGGAAGCGCCCGGAGATGATCTCGTCGACGAGCTGCGTGGCGAGCAGCTCGTTGCCGTCGGCGAGGTAGAGGGACACCATGACCACGCGGTCCTCGAAGCGCTCGAGGTAGCGCTGGCCGTCGAAGGTCTTCAGCGTGTAGGACGTGTAGAACTTGAACGCGCCCAGGAAGGTCTCGAAGCGGAACTTCTGGGAGTACGCCCGCTTGGAGAGCTCCTTGATGAACTCCATGCTGTACTTCGCCAGGACCTCGGGCTCGTAGTACTGGTGCGAGACCAGGTAGTCGAGCTTCTCCTCGAGGTCGTGGAAGAAGACGGTGTTGTTGTTCACGTGCTGCAGGAAGTACTGCCGAGCGGCCTGCCGGTCGGCGTCGAACTGGATGTGGCCGTCGGCGTCGTAGAGGTTCAGCAGGGCGTTGAGCTCGTGGTAGCCCAGGCCCCGGTACTTCTCCGGGACGCGCGTGTCCTCGTGGCCGGGCTCGACGCTCACGCCCGGAGCTGCGGAAATTGTCGCCAAAACTGTTCCAATCCTTGGTTTACCTGGTGGACATCCTCGGGGGTGCCCATGAGTTCGAACTTGTAGAGGACGGGGACGCCGCACTTGGCCGCGATCTTGTCCGCGGCCAGGCAGAACGCCGGCCCGAAATTGGTGTTGCCCGCGCCGATGACGCCGCGCAGGAACCGCCGGTTGGTCTCCTTGTTGAGGAACTTCACGACCTGCGGCGGGACGGCCCCGCTGCCGTTGGGCCGCCCGTACGTCGGGGCGGCCAGCACGAAGGGCTCGGTGATCTCGGGGGGCTCCTCCCCGGTCAGAAGAGGAAGGCGCAGCACGCGGGCGTCGAGCTTCTCGACGAAGCGGTGCGTGTTGTTGGAGACCGAGGAGAAGTAGACCACCAGCGGGGCGTGGCTGTCCGGTGCCGCGGCGGTGTCGCCGTGGTCCTGCTGAGCGGTCCCGGTACGGGTGCCGGGGTGGTGCGTGCTCATTGCTTCCGCGCTCCGAAATGGGGTCGTGGGTGGAGGGCCGGGGCGCCGCGGGGAAGCGGGCGGCGCGCCGGCCTCAGGCCGAGAGGAGGACGGCCAGGGACGTGATCTTGTCCGGACGGTAGCCGGACCAGTGCTCGGTCGCCGTCTCGACGACCGGGACCTGCTGGTAGCCGAGGGCCAGGACGTGGGCCAGGGCGGCCTCGTCCTCGGTGACGTCGACGACGTTGTACTCGATGCCCTTCTTGGTCAGGGCCCGGTAGGTGGCATTGCACTGGACGCAGGCCGGCTTGCTGTACACGGTCACGGACATCACTGTTTCCCCTTGGTCGATCGGGTGGTTTGTGGGGGAGATCCGGGACTTCCGCAGTCTCTGCGGCGGTGAAGGGGTCTCTCCGGGTGGCTGATTTCAATACTACATCTAGTGCCAGGAAGGGGAAGCGACCCCTAGATGCAGTGGTGCGGGTTGTCCACAGCTCCCTTCTCGCTATCCCCAGAACGACCGCTGACCATCCACAGGGGACCTCCGCGGGGGATCGCGGATTTCCGCCGCCGGGGTCCCGTTGTGCACAGGCTGTGTGCACCGCCGGGCCCCCGGCCGGTGGACAGGATTAATTTTCGGACACGGCGTGTCGGCTCCGGCGGCGGGGCCGGCGCAGCCCGACCGCCGCGGCGGCGAGCCGGGCCCGCAGTCCCCGGTAGGGCGGGTAGACGACCCGCAGCGTGTCGGGGGCGAGCGGCTTGTCCAGGACCGCGCGCGCGTGGGAGAACGTCGTGAACGAGAACTTCCCGTGGTAGGCGCCGGTGCCGCTCTCCCCCACCCCGCCGAACGGCAGCGCGGGGCTGGTCAGGTGCAGCAGCGGGGCGTTGAAGGACAGTCCGCCGGAGGACGTGCGCCGGCGGAACAGTTCCTTGACCGACCGCTCCTCGGTGAACACGTAGAGGGCCAGCGGCTTGTCCCGGGCGGTGATCAGCTCAATGGCGTGCTCGGCGGAGGCGACCGGCACCAGGGGGAGCACGGGCCCGAAGAGCTCCTCCTCCATGAGCGGACCGTCCGGGGCGGAGCGCACCACCGTGGGCGCGAGGTAGCGCTCCCCCGGCTCCGCCGTCCCGCCGCAGACGACGTCGTGAGCGGGGACCCGGTCCAGGAGCCCGGTCAGCCGGTCGAGGTGGCGCCCGGTGACGATCCGCCCGTAGGAGTCGCTGCGGGACGGGTCCTCGCCGTAGTGCTCCTCCACCGCCCGCACCAGCTCCGGCTCGAGGGCGGCGAGCGTCTCGGGGGTGCCGAGCACGTGGTCCGGGGCCACGCAGGTCTGGCCGGCGTTGAGGAACTTCCCCCACACGATCCGCCGGGCGGCGGTCCGCAGGTCGGTCGAGCCGTCCACCCATACCGGGGACTTCCCGCCCAGCTCGAGGGTCACCGGGGTCAGGTGCCGGGCGGCGGCCGCCATCACGACCCGGGCCACCGACCCGTTGCCGGTGTAGAAGACGTGGTCGAAGCGGTGCTCGAGCAGCCGCGTGGTCTCCGGGACGCCACCCTCGACCACGCTCACGCAGTCCCCGAGGTAGCGCTCGAGCAGCCCGGCCAGCACCCCGGAGACGGTCGCGGAGACCTCGGAGGGCTTGACGACGACGGTGTTGCCGGCCGCGAGCGCTCCCGCCAGGGGGCTCAGGACGAGCTGGACGGGGTAGTTCCACGGCGCCATCACGAGCACGGTCCCGAGCGGCTGGTGCTCCACGTGGGTGCGGGCCGGGGCGAGGCTCAGCGGGACGGGGACCCGGGTGGGAGTCATCCAGCGGCCGAGCTCCTTGCGGATCCCGGCGATCTCGTCGAGCGTGAAGCCGAGCTCGGTCAGCCACGCCTCCGCCGGGGGCTTGCCGAGGTCGGCGGCCAACGCCTCCTCGAGCACCGTCCGGTTCTCCCGCACGAGGTCCTCGAGCCGGTGCAGCCGGTCCAGCCGGGTCGCGAGGTCGACGTCGGGGACGAAGGCCGCCCGGGCGCGGTCGACGGCGGCGTCGACGGCGGGGAAGTCTGCCGAGACGTCCGGCGGTGCAGAGGCGGGGGTGGTGCTGCGGGTGCTGGTCATGGCTCCAGGGTAGGGCCCGGCTCGGACGCCACAGACCGCCGGGGCGGCACGGCCGGTCAGGGCTGCCCCGACAGTCAAGGGCGACGAGGACGGCCAGGGCCGCACCGTCAGCCGGAACAGCACAGACAGCCGGGGCAGCACGGACGGCCCGGGCCGGCCGTCGGTCAGAGCAGGCCGTGCTCCGCGAGCTGCCGGGAGATCGACGCGCCGTCGTTGCCCTCGATCCAGAGGGTGCCCTCGGGGATGGTCACCCGCCGTTCCTCGTTGACCAGCGGGGTGCCGGCCAGCACGGCCTCCGCCGGGGACAGGTTGCGGATCACGATGGCGGCCACGTGCTCGGGGTAGCGGTGCACGAAGCCGCTGTAGATCTCGGGGTCGTGCTGGCCGTCGTCGCCGATGAGGATCCACCGCACGTGGGGGAAGTTGCGGGCCAGCCGCTCGAGGTTCTGCACCTTGTGCGCGGCCCCGGCCCGGAACCACCGGTCCGTGGTGGGGCCCCAGTCGGTGAGCAGCAGCGCCCCGGCCGGATAGGCGTTGCGCGTGAGGAAGCGGCGCAGGGTGGGCGCCACGTTCCACGCCCCCGTGGAGAGGTAGAGGAACGGCGCCTCGTGGTGGCGGTGCAGCAGCCGGTCCATCATGACCGCCATTCCCGGAGTGGGCGTGCGGGCGTGCTCGTTGAGCACGAAGGAGTTCCAGGCCGCCAGCATGGGCCGGGGCAGGGCCGTGACCATGACGGTGTCGTCGACGTCGGAGACCACCCCGATCCGCTGCTCGTCGGCCACGACGAACACGCGGGCCTCGACCGTCTCGGAGCCCTCCGTCTGCATCCACACGGTGTGCTCGCCCGGGGCCAGGGACACCTGGAGGTCGACGTCGACCACACCGCCCCTGTCGGCCACCAGGTGGAACTCGAACTCGTCGATCCAGACGTTGATGTGCGCGAAGGCGATGGGCACGGCCGTGAACGAGCGCCAGCCGCGGATGGACTCGGCGCTCTCGTCGGTGGACTCGATGAGTCCCCGGGTCTTCAGCAGGGCCCGGCCCAGGACCCGCACGTGGTGCTGGGAGCCGTACCCCTCGAAGGCCACCATGACCGGGATGTCACCGCGGGCCTCGGCGCGCCGCTGGCGGAACCGGTGGAGCCGCTGCTCGAGGCGGTAGCCCACGTTGATGGCTTCCTCGGTGACCTGGTCGACGGTCTGCTTCAGCTCCGAGCTGCTGGTTTTCTTGGCCATGCGCCCAGTGTTCCACAGCGCACACCCAGGATGCGGCGGCGCCCGCGGGGCGGACCGGGCCTCCGGTCCGCCCCGCCCCGCGGGCGCGCTCCGTCCCGCGGGCTGGTTCTCGATCCGGCCGCCGGGGGTCGAGCACGTGCCCGGCGGTCACCCCGGCATCAGTTCTTGATGTAGCCGTTGGGGTTGAGCACGTACTTGGTGGCGGCCCCGGCGTCGAACTCGGCGTAGCCCTGCGGCGCCTCCTCCAGCGGGATGGCCTTCGCGTTGACGGCCTTGGCGATCTGGATCTTGTCGTGCAGGATCGCCATCATCAGCTGCCGGTTGTACTTCATGACCGGGCACTGCCCGGTGGTGAAGGACAGCGACTTCGCCCATCCGGTGCCGAGGCTGATCGACAGGGAACCCTTCTTCGCTGCCTCGTCCACCGCTCCGGGGTCCCCGGTGACGTACAGGCCCGGGATGCCCAGCGCCCCGCCGGCGGCGGTGATGTCCATCAGGGAGTTGAGCACGGTGGCCGGGGCCTCGTGCGAGGCGTCCTTGCCGTGCCCGCGGGCCTCGAAGCCGACGGCGTCCACGCCGCAGTCGACCTCCGGGACCCCCAGGATCTGCTCGATCTGGTCGGCCGGGGCGCCCTGGGAGACGTCCACGGTCTCGCAGCCGAAGCTGCGGGCCTGGGCCAGGCGCTGCTCGTTCATGTCTCCCACGATCACCACCGCGGCCCCCAGCAGGTGCGCCGAGGCCGCCGCGGCCAGGCCCACCGGCCCGGCACCGGCGATGTAGACCGTGGACCCCACGCCCACTCCTGCCGTGACCACGCCGTGGTAGCCGGTGGGCAGGATGTCGGAGAGCATGGTCAGGTCCATGATCTTCTCCAGGGCCTGGTCCCGGTCCGGGAACTTCAGCAGGTTCCAGTCCGCGTAGGGCACCAGCACGTACTCGGCCTGACCACCGACCCAGCCGCCCATGTCCACGTAGCCGTAGGCGGAGCCCGGCCGGTCCGGGTTGACGTTGAGGCAGATGCCGGTCTTGCGCTCCTTACAGTTGCGGCACCGGCCGCAGGAGATGTTGAACGGGACGGAGACGATGTCCCCGACCTGGATGAACTCGACGTCCGGCCCGCACTCGACGACCTCGCCCGTGATCTCGTGACCGAGGACCAGGTCCGTCGGGGCAGTGGTGCGCCCGCGGACCATGTGCTGGTCCGAGCCGCAGATGTTGGTGGCCACGGTCCGGAGGATGACTCCGTGCGGGACCTTCCGGCCGATGTTGGCCGGGTTGATCCCCGGCGCGTCCTTGAGATCGAACTCCGGGTACTCGGTGTCGATGACCTCGACCTTGCCGGGACCCTTGTAGGCAACCGCTCTGTTCCCTGCCATCATGACCTCTTCCGTGGTGGATGTCCGTCACGGGCGTCCGCAGCAGGTCTCCACCACCGACGCCCTCGTCTCCGACGGAACTCGTCACGCTGTAGCCCTGGGCTCACTGTGAGCCAGGTCACGGAGAACGGCCGCCGGTTGTGCTGACGCTAACAGGACGCGTCAACGAGCGGAAGGGAGAGCAGCTGAGAAAACGAAAAGCGAAAGAGCCCGCTCCGCGCGATGCGGAACGGGCTCTTTCGGCCTGGTGGAGCTGAGGGGACTCGAACCCCTGACCCTTTGCATGCCATGCAAATGCGCTACCAGCTGCGCCACAGCCCCAGGTCGTTACCTCGGAGACATTATCACAACCTCGAATGAGTCCCTCTCGGCACCCGTTTCCGGTTGATCCAGCACCTCGCTGGGCAACGCATTCATAGTAGGCAGTCGATCAGGCTCCAGGCAAATCGTCGGCGGCGGGGGCCGGAGCAGCCTGGCCCGTGACCGGCCCGAGGTCCACCACGGGGCTGTCCCGCCACAGCCGCTCGAGGGCGTAGAACGCCCGGTCCTCGTCGTGCTGGACGTGGATGACCACGTCGCCGTAGTCCAGGAGCACCCAGCGCCCCTCGGAGCGGCCCTCGCGGCGGATCGGGCGAAGCTCGAGCTGCTCGACCAGCTTCTCCTCGATCTCGTCGACCACGGCGTTGACGAGCCGCTCGTTGGAGGCGGAGGCGACGAGGAAGGCGTCGGTGATGCCCAGGGCCTCGCTCACGTCGAGGGCCACGATGTCGTGGGCCTGCTTGGCGTCGGCCGCGGCGGCCGCGACCCGGAGGATGGAAAGGGAGAGATCGTTGACAGTCAAGGAGGATCCTTTCCCGGCGAACCGGAGGTTCCGTCCCCTGGGGACGGATGGAAGTGGACGAGTGGTGCAGGAAGGTGTGGTGCGGGACAGCAGGTGGTGCGCTCAGAGCACGAAGAGCACGAGCACGACGGCGAGGGCCGCGAGCACCGCTAGCAGCAGGACCCACCAGGCGCTGCTCGCGCGGCGCCGGTACTCCCGCGGCTCGAGCAGCTCGAGCCCCTCGGCGGTGCTGGCCGGCACGGGCGCGGCCGGCGGCTCGTCGTCGGCCCACGACCCCGCGGGCTCCGGGGCCGGTTCGGGCGGAGCCGCCGGTGGGTCGTCGGCGTGCCCCGGCTCCTCGTGGCCGGCAACCGGGGCGGGCGACGTGGAGGCGTGGGAGCCGTGGTGCTCGGCGTCCGTGGGCGCGACGATCTCGATGTGCGTGAGCGCGGCCAGGTCCTCCGGAGCGAGCCGGTTGCTGAACAGGGCCGGGTCGACGTGCACCGGGTCGTGGGACACGTGCCCGTCCGGCCCGCCCGGACCGCCGCCATCGGGGAACACGACGGTGATCTGCTCGAGCAGCTCCTGCTGGTCCTCCGGCGGGGCCGACGGACCCGGTGCGGAGGAGGACGGTGCGGAACCAGGCGCCGCGGTCTCCGGGACGACCGGCTCCTGGACGGCGGTGCCGGTGCCGGGGTCGGCCTGCGCGGCCCCGGCCTGGGCGGCGAGCTCCGCGAACCGGCGCTGCTTCTCGAGCAGCTCCGGATCCCCGGGGCTGCCGCCGGCCTCCTCGAGCTCGCGGGTCCGCTCCGCCAGCTCACGCTGCAGGCGGGCCAGCCGCCGGGGCCCGAGGGGCTTGACGGGGCGGACCGGCACGGCTTCACCGCCGAGGTCGATGATGGGGGCCGGCCCGGCGGGGGGCGGCGCCGGGGTCCGGTCGTCCGGTGCGGCGCCGTCCCGCGCGTCGTCCTCGCCGGCCATCAGGGCGCCTTCGCCGAGACACCGCGGGCGCCGACGTGGTCCGGCGCCGTCTCGTCCCCGGGGCCGAGGTAGAGGCCGTACTTGTTGATGTACTGGACCACGCCGTCGGGCACGAGGTACCAGACGGGCTTGTGCTCGGCCACCCGGGTGCGGCAGTCCGTGGACGAGATCGCCATCGCGGGCACCTCGAGCAGGTTCACGCCGCTGGACCCCACAGGTGCGGCGAGGTCGTGGCCCGGCCGGGTGACGCCGACGAAGTGGGCGAGCTGCCAGAGCTCTGCGGCGCCCTTCCAGGTCAGGATCTCCCCCATGACGTCCGCGCCCGTGATGAAGAACAGGTCGGCCTCCGGGCGCTGGTGCTTGAGGTCGCGCAGGGTGTCGACCGTGAACGTGGGACCGTCGCGCTCGATGTCCACCCGGCTGACCGTGAACCGCGGGTTGGAGGCCGTGGCGATCACCGTCATGAGGTAGCGGTGCTCCGCGGGGCTCACCGCCCCGGCGGCCTTCTGCCAGGGTCGCCCGGTGGGGACGAACACGACCTCGTCGAGGTCGAACTCCCCGGCCACCTCGGACGCGGCCACGAGGTGGCCGTGGTGGATGGGGTCGAACGTCCCGCCCATGACGCCGAGGCGGGTGCGGCCCGGCGTCCGGGGCGGGACGGCCGTGCCCGTGAGGGGCAGGTCCCGGGTCCGGGCGGCGGTGTCCTGCGAAGCGGTCGTCACGACGGTGGGGTTCCCCGGCTCAGCCGTGGCGCTTGGCGGCGTACTCGTCGAGCATGGCCCGCTCGTCCGCGGGCAGGTCGGCGGGATCCTGATGCTGGCCGACCTCCGGGCTGAGCCCGCGGTTGGCGAAGGAGAGCGTCACCACCATGAGTCCGATGAGCACGACGAACACGGAGATGCCCCAGACCTCGGGGGGGACTCCGGCCTCGGCGGCGGCGTGCCCGCCCTCGGCGGCGGCGAGGACGGTGGTGACGGTCTGCTGGAACATGGGGATCCCTTCTGGCGCCGGCGTCGCGGCGGGTGGTCGGTGAGCGGCCCGTGCCGCCTCGGCCGGCGGGCCCGGACGGCTCTCATCGTACTGAATCCGCGGCGGGCCCGCCGCGTCCGGGACTCAGGAGCGGACGTGCCCGTCGCCCTGGACGATCCACTTCGTGGTGGTCAGCTCCTCCAGGCCCATGGGTCCGCGTGCGTGCATCTTCTGGGTGGAGATGCCGATCTCGGCCCCGAGGCCCAGCTGGCCGCCGTCGGTGAAGCGGGTGGAGGCGTTGACCATGACCGCGGCGGCGTCGATCTCGGCGACGAACCGCTCGGCGGCCGCGAGGTCGTTGGTCACGATCGCCTCCGTGTGCCGCGTGGACCACCGGTCGATGTGCTCGAGCGCCTCGCCCAGGGAGTCCACCACCTTCACGGCGAGGTCCATGGACAGGTACTCGGTGGCCCAGTCCTCGTCGGTGGCGCGCAGGTGGTGGCTGCCGGCCGGCAGCATGGTCTCGGCCCGCTCGTCCACGTGCAGCGTGACGCCGGCCCGGTCGAGGGCCGCCAGCACGGCGGCCCCGTGCTCGAACCCGCTGTGCATCAGGAGGGTCTCCGTGGTGTTGCACGTGCTCGTGCGGTGGGTCTTGGAGTTGACGACCACCTTCACAGCCATGTCCTTCGACGCCGAGCGGTCGACGAAGACGTGGACGTTGCCCTCACCGGTCTCGATGACGGGGACCTTGGCGTTCTGGACGACGGACTGGATCAGCCCGTGCCCGCCGCGCGGGATGAGGACGTCGACCTTTCCGCGGGCCGCCATCAGCGCGTTGGCGCCCTCGCGGCCGTACTCGTCGACGCTCTGCACGGAGTCCACGGGCAGCTTCACGTCGGCGAGGGAGTCCCGGATGATGCCCACGAGGGCACGGTTGCTCTCCTCCGCGGCCGAGCCGCCGCGCAGCAGCACCGCGTTGCCGGACTTCAGGGCGATGCCGGCGATGTCCACGGTCACGTTCGGGCGGGCCTCGTAGATGGCTCCGACCACGCCCATCGGCACGCGCACCTGGCGCATCCGCAGGCCGTTGGGCAGGGTGCTGCCGCGGACGAAGCCGCCCACGGGGTCGGGCAGGGCGGCCAGCTCGCGTAGGCTCTCGGCCAGGCCGGTGATCCGCTCGGCGTCCAGCTTCAGCCGGTCCAGGAGGGCCGTGGAGGTCCCGTTCACGCGGCCGCGCTCGAGGTCCCTGGCGTTCGCGGCGAGCACCACGTCCTGCTTGCGCTCGATGCGGTCGGCGATGGCGAGCAGCGCGCGGTCCTTCCAGGCCCGGGTGGCGCGGCCGAGCACGCGGGCGGCGTCCCGGGCGTCGTCGGCCATGGCGGCGACACCGGCGACGGGGTCCTCCCCGAAGGTGGCGACAATGCCGTGGTCGGACACGACCGCCTTGCCGGTCGGGCGGGTGGCTTCGTCGGTGGTCACGGAATCGTGTGCGGCGGAAGTCATTTCGTCAGTTTAGTCCGTGCGCCGCGGGCCCGCAGAACCACGAGGTTGTCCACGTGCACGAGCTCCCGGCTGTAGTCGTCCCCGAGCTCCTCCGCCAGCACGGAGGTGGACTTGCCGAGCATCGGCGGGATCTCGTCCGAGGAGTAGTTGCTCAGCCCGTGCGCGATCTCCTTGCCCTCCTGGTCCCGCAGCGAGACGGGCTCCCCCGCCTCGAAGGTGCCGGACACGCCGGTGACCCCGGCGGCCAGCAGGGAGTTGCGGTCGCGGATCGCCTCGACGGCGCCCGGGTCCAGGGTCAGGGAGCCCTTGATGTCCGCGAGGTGGGCCAGCCACAGCAGCCGGACGTTGCGGCGTCCGCCGGAGGTCGCGAACCAGGTGCCGACGTCCTCGCCGTCCAGGGCGCGGGTGATGTTCTGCGCCGAGGTGACGAGCGCGGGGATGCCCGAGGCCGCAGCGATCCGGGCGGCCTGGACCTTGGTGACCATGCCGCCGGAGCCGACGCCGGCGCGGCCGATCGACCCGATCTGCACGCCCTCGAGGTCCTTGATGGGGTCGTTGACCACCGGGATCCGCTCCCCGCCCTTGCGGGGGTCCATGGTGTAGAGGGCGTCGACGTCGGAGAGCAGCAGCAGGACGTCGGCCTTGATTAGGTGGGCGATCAGGGCGGCGATCCGGTCGTTGTCGCCGAACTTGATCTCCTGGCTGGACACGGCGTCGTTCTCGTTGACGATGGGCAGCACGCCGAAGTCCAGGAGCCGCTCGATCTGGCGGTGGGTGTTCTTGTAGCTGCTGCGGCGCATCAGGTCCTCCGCGGTGACCAGCACCTGGCCCACGGTGACGCCGTAGCGGGCGAAGGACTCGATGTAGCGGCCCATGAGCAGTCCCTGGCCCACGGCGGCGGCCGCCTGCTTGCCGGCCAGGTTCTTGGGCCGCCGGGACAGCCCCAGGGGCGCCAGGCCCGCCGTGATGGCGCCCGAGGAGACGAACACGATCTCGATGCCGCGCGCCTTCGTCTCGCCCAGGGCGTCCACGATCATCCGCACGGCCTGCTCGTCGATCGAGCTCTCGATGGACGTCAGCGAGGACGAACCGACCTTGACCACCACGCGGTGGGCACGCGGGATGTCATCCCGGCGCTCGATGGGACTGCGCCGGTTCTTGCCGCGGTTCTCGCTGCTGAGCTGGACCGCGGACTTCTCCGCGACCTCCTCGAGCTGCTCGACGTCGATCGCTTTCGTCTGCTCGTTCATCCTGGGCGTCTCCCTCGTCCGGTGGGCGTCGTCGGTGTGTCGGGTCAGTCGGTGTGTCGGGTCAGTCGGTGTGCCGGGTCGGTCGGTGTGCCGGGTCGGTCGTCTGGCCGTGGCCGCGGGGCGTCCCGTGCGTGCGGGCGCGGTCCGCCCCGCGGGTGCGCTCAGTCGTCGTCGGTGCCGGGGCCGCCCGCGGCCTCGCCGCGCCGGGCGTCGACCGACTCGGTCCACACCCCGGCGGAGCGCTCGGCCTCGAGCTCGGCGCGGGCGGCGGCCTTGGCGTCCTTGCGGTCCTGGTACTGCTGGCGCTTCTGCTCGCGGGTGGGACGGTCGATGTCGGCGAAGCGCAGGTCGGTGCCGCGGGGCCCGGCCAGCAGCTCGGCGCCGCCGACCATGGTGGGCTCCCAGTCGAAGACCACGCCGTCGTCCTCGGGGCCGATGAGCACGGCGTCGCCGGGCCGGGCGCCCTGCTTGAACAGCTCCGTCTCGACGCCGAGCTTCGCGAGCCGGTCGGCGAGGTAGCCGACGGCCTCCTCGTTGTTGAAGTCCGTCTGCAGGATCCAGCGGTCGGGCTTCTCGCCGCGCACGTGCCACAGCGGCTCGAGGTTGCGCTCCTCGCGGGTGATGGTGAACTCGGGGCCGCGCACCCCCTTGGGGCGCAGCACGACCCGCGGGGCCTCCGACGGGGCGGGATGCGCCGCCCGGGCCTCCTGCACGACCTCGCCCATGGCGAAGGTCAGCGGCCGCAGCCCCTCGTGGGAAGCGGTGGAGACCTCGAACACGCGGTAGCCGCGGGACTCGAGCTCGGGCCGGACGAACTCGGCGAGGTCCCGGGCCTCGGGGACGTCGATCTTGTTCAGCACCACGAGGCGGGGCCGGTCGTTGAGGGGCACCGCCTGTCCGCCGTCGAGGTCGCCGTCCACGGCGTAGCCGGCGAGCTCCGCCTCGATCGTCTCGAGGTCGGAGACCGGGTCGCGCCCGGGCTCGAGGGTGGCGCAGTCGAGGACGTGGACGAGCGCGGCGCAGCGTTCGACGTGTCGGAGGAACTCGAGCCCCAGGCCCTTGCCCTCGGAGGCGCCGGGGATCAGCCCCGGGACGTCGGCCACGGTGTAGCGCACGTCCCCGGCCTCCACCACGCCGAGGTTCGGGACGAGCGTGGTGAACGGGTAGTCGGCGATCTTGGGGCGGGCGGCGCTGATCGCGGCGATGAGGCTGGACTTGCCGGCGGAGGGATAGCCGACCAGGGCGATGTCGGCGATGGACTTCAGCTCCAGGACCACGTCGCGGCCCGAGCCCGGCGTGCCGAGGAGCGCGAAGCCGGGGGCCTTGCGCTTGACCGAGGCCAGCGCGGCGTTGCCCAGCCCGCCCTGCCCCCCGGGGGCGGCCACGAACTCGGAGCCCTGTCCCACCAGGTCGGCCAGGACGTTGCCCTCCTGGTCCTTGACCACGGTGCCGTCGGGGACGGACAGGACGAGGTCCTCGCCCTTGTGCCCGTGGCGGAGGTCCCCCTTGCCGGGTCCTCCGTTGGGGGCGGACTGGTGGGGGGCGTGGTGGTAGTTCAGCAGCGTGGTGGTCTGACCGTCCACGCGCAGGATTACGCTGCCGCCGTCTCCCCCGTTGCCACCGTCCGGCCCGCCGAGCGGCTTGAACTTCTCGCGGCGGATGGACACGCAGCCGTGCCCGCCGGAGCCGCCGGAGACGTGCAGGACGACGCGGTCGACGAAACTGGCCACGGGGAACTCCTCTGGTTCAAGAACGGTCGGGCCCGCGCACGGGCCACGTTAAAACTGTAGAGGGCGGGCGCTGGACGCACCCACCCTCTACAGACCAAACATGGGTGGTGCGGGTCGGGACCCGCACCGGGGCCGGCTGGGCCGGCCCTGTCGACTACTCTGCGGCAGCCTGGATGTTGACGACCTTGCGGCCCCGGCGGGTGCCGAACTCGACCTGGCCGGCGGCCAGGGCGAACAGGGTGTCGTCGCCACCGCGGCCGACGTTCAGGCCGGGGTGGAAGTGCGTGCCGCGCTGCCGGACGAGGATCTCGCCGGCGTTGACGGTCTGGCCGCCGAAGCGCTTCACGCCGAGGTACTGCGCGTTGGAGTCGCGACCGTTGCGAGTGGAGCTCGCGCCCTTCTTGTGTGCCATGAGGTGTGCCTACCTTCGGGTCTTTACTGGCTGGTGGAGTCTGGACGGGGACCGGGCCGGTCAGGCGTCGATGCCGGTCACCTTCACGGTGGTCAGCTCGGCACGGAAGCCCTGGCGCTTCTTGTAGCCGGTCTTGTTCTTGAACTTCTGGATGGAGATCTTGGGACCGCGGAGGTTCTCGACGATCTCGGCCGTGACCTTGACGCTCGCCAGGGTCTGGGCATCCGAGGTGATCTTGTCCCCGTCGACCAGCAGCAGGGCAGGGAGCTCGATGGTGCTGCCTGCTCCGCCGGCGACGCGGTCAAGGGTAACGAGGTCTCCGACGGAAACCTTTTCCTGGCGGCCGCCAGCGCGGACAATCGCGTACACCACTTGGGAACTCACTTCTCTCGACGTCATGTGTAAACAGTGTGGGTCGAGCGCATACCTGTCAGGACCAACGACGTTGAGACGAGCTGTCGGTGACCGGCCCGTGGGACTAGGCCGAGGTCAGCGCAGGTTCGCCGCAATTCAGGAACTGCACCCGCATGTGCCGCCAGGTGGGGTGTCGAGTTTTTACACGCGCGCACCGGCATGGCACCGAAGATCAAGACTACTCGATCCGGTCAGCACCCGCCAACCGGCGCTCCGCCACCGGCGCGGCGAAGAAGTCCCGCTCGAGCGCGCAGGCCTCCAGGAACACCTCCCGCATCCGGTTCCGGACGTCCGCCGGGGCCTCGCGGGCGGCGTCGTCGAGCAGCCGGCGGGCCGTGCGGGTGGCCTCCTGGAACCCCTCGTCCGCGTAGGTGGCCAGCCAGTCCGCGTAGGGGTGCTCGTCGGGCCCGCCGGCCGCGGCGAGCTCGCCCAGGTGGCGTCCCACGTCCGCGTAGACCCAGTAGCACGGCAGCACGGCGGCGAGACCGACCGGGTAGGGCTCCGCCGCGGTGGCCGCGAGCAGGAACGTGGTGTAGCGCCGCGTCACCTCGCCGAGCCCGTCCCGGCCACCGCCGTCCCCCGCGTGCTGCAGCCGGGCCCGGTGCAGCTGCGCCTCGGTCTCGGTGCAGGCCACGGCGCCGGCCGCGAAGAACAGCCGCTGCTCCTCGTCGGGCGCCCTGGCCGCCAGCAGGGCGAGCGCCCGGCTGTAGCCGTCGAGGTACTGCAGGTCCTGGTCGAGGTAGGCGAGGAAGCGGTCCGGCTCCAGCCGGCCGTCGCCGAGGAGGCGGACGAACTCGAGCTCCTCGATCTCGCGCCGCACGGCCGCGGAGGCCTCCCACAGCTCGTCGCTGAACCGCTCCGGCGCCGTGCCCCAGGCCTCGAGGGCGTCCTGGACGTGGTGGAAGTGGTGGACGGGACCGCTCCCGTGGCCGACCGAGAGCTCCCCGGCGGCCTCGAGGGCTCCGCGCAGCCAGTCCCGGGCGATCCGCAGGCTCCGGGGCCAGTGCCCGTGCCGCACCTGGAGCGTGGCCAGGGCCGAGGAGAGGGAGCACCCGGTGCCGTGGGAGTTCTGTGTGGGCACGCGGGCGCCGTCGAACGCCACGAGGGGCTCCGGGCCGTCCGGGCCCACGAGGGCGTCGGGCGTCCGGTCGCCGGCGAGGTGCCCGCCCTTGACGAGCACCAGGGTCCCGTGGGCGCGGGCCACGCGGTGGCCCTGTGCGAGGGCCTCCTCCCACGACGGCGCCGGGTCCTCCTCGGCGAGCACGGCGAGCTCCTGCAGGTTCGGGGTGATCAGGTCGGCGAGGCCCAGCATCGAGCGCAGGGCGTCCTCGGCCTCGCGCTCCAGCAGGCGCCCCCCGGAGGTCGCGACCATGACGGGGTCCAGGACCACGACCGGCGGCCGGTGGGTCCCGAGCCACCGGGCGACGGCCTCGATGACCGGCACGGAGCCGAGCATCCCGATCTTGACGGCGTCGATCTCGACGTCCTCGGCGACCGCGTCGAGCTGGGCGGAGAGGAACTCGACCGGCGGGACGTGGATGGAGCGCACGCCCACGGTGTTCTGGACGACGACGGCGGTGACGGCGCTCATCCCGTAGCCGCCCATCGCGGCGATCGACTTGAGGTCGGCGTGCTGGCCGGCGCCGCCCGTGGGGTCGGTGCCGGCGATGGCCAGGACTCGGGGCACGCGGGCGGTCACCGGGCCACCTCCTCGGCGGGCAGGGCGGCGAAGGCCCGCACGTAGCGGGCGGCCGCGGCCTCGGGATCGGGGGCGGCGCAGATCCCGGAGACCACGGCCAGCCCGGCGGCGCCGGCGGCGCGCAGGGCGGCGGCGTCCCCGACCTCCACCCCGCCGATGGCCAGGCAGGGCAGGGTCGTGCGGCCCGCGGCGCGGGCGAAGCCCTCGACGCCCAGCGGCTCGGGGTGGTCCGGTTTCGTGCGGGTCGCCCGCACCGCCCCGACCCCCAGGTAGTCGACCGTCCCGGCGGGCAGGGCGGAGGCTGCGTCGAGCTCCTCCGCCGTGGCGGCGCTGAGGCCGAGCAGGGCGTGGGGCCCGCAGATCTCCCGGGCGAGCGCCACGGGCAGGTCCGACTGACCGACGTGCACCCCGGCCACGGGGGCGCCGGCCGCGCGGGCGGCGAGGTAGACGTCCGCGCGGTCGTCCACGAGCACGGGCACCTCCCGGCCCACGCGCTCGGCGACGGCCGTGAGGAGGGCGACGAGCTCGCGGACCGGGGCGTCCTTCGCACGGACCTGGACCATCGTGGCGCCGCCGCGGACGGCGGCCGCCACGACGTCCGGGACCGTCCGGGGCGAGCTCAGGGCGGTGTCGGTCACGAGGTGCAGGGCCAGGGCGGCGGGGTCGAGGCGCGGGCTCACCGGGCGCCCTCCTCGCGCACGAGCTCCGCCCCGGCGGCGACCCGCTCCGGCGTGACGGCGTGCAGCCGGTCCAGCAGCGCCACGGCGAAGGAGCCTGGCCCGCCGGAGTCGGCGGCCGCGTCCTCAGCCGCGAGGGTGTACACCGTGGTGGCGGCCACCGCCGCCGCGGCCGGATCCGCGCGCACGGCGGTGAACGCGGCCATGAGGGCGCCCAGGGCGCAGCCGCCGCCGGTGATGCGGGTCAGCAGGGGCGTGCCGTGCGGCACGCGGACGACCGTGCCGTCCGGGGAGCGCACGAGGTCCACGGGCCCGGAAACGGCCACCGCCGCCCCGGCCCGCTCGGCGAGCGCCGCGGCGGCGTCCCGGGCGGCGTCCACGCCGTGGGTGGCGTCCGTGCCGCGGCCTCCGGCGCCGCCGGCGAGGGCGATCACCTCGGAGGCGTTGCCGCGCACGATCGCCGGCCGGAACCCGAGCAGGTCGCGGGCCAGCGCCGTGCGCACGGGCAGGGCGCCCACCGCCACCGGGTCCAGGACCCATGCCCGGCCCGCGCGGAGCCGGGCCCCGACGGCCTCGTAGGCGGCGCCGCGCTGCTCGGCGGTGGGCGTGCCGGTGTTGACGAGCAGGCCGTCGGCGAGCTCCGCGAAGACCCCGCCCTCGCCCTGGATGTCGGTCATCGCCGGGGACGCGCCCACGGCGAGCAGCACGTTGGCGGTGAAGTTGGTGACCACGGCATTGGTGATGCACTGCACGAGCGGCGCCGCGGCGCGCAGGTCCTCCAGGGCCGCGGCGGCGTCCTCGGCGAGCGCGGGGTCCGGCGGCGCCGGCCTCCCGGCTGCTCGTGTGCGGGCGGACGTGGGTACGGCATCGCGCATCTGCGACATCCCTTCGCTAGTACTGGCTAGATCAGGTTCGACGGGTGTGTTCTCAGCCGCTCGTGCGGCACCCCGTGTCAGGTGTCCTGCCAGTCTAGTCGGCGTGGGAACGGGACGCGGACGGACCCCGGCCGCCGGCTCAGAACATGCCGTTGGCGTGCGCCATCCGCTCGGGCACCGGTTGGGCCACGCCCCAGTGCTCCACGATCCGGCCGTCGTCGAGGCGCCAGAGGTCGTAGCAGGCGACCGTGCCGGCGGCTCCGTCACCGCGGTCGCCGCCGGGGGAGGCCTCCGCGACGGTCAGCACGAAGTTCCCCTCGCCGACCACCCGGCGCAGCCGCCGGTACGCGGGCTGCGGGCCGTCCGGCGCGCGGACGGTGTGCTCGGTGCAGCCCCGGGGGCTCATGTGGTCCTGGACGGCGTGGCGGTCGCCCGCGACGAGGGCGGACTCGACCCACTCGGCGGCGATGCGCTTGTTGTCCTGCGTCCGCTCGTGGTCCGTGACCTCGACGGGGCCGTCGAGCTGGGGGCGGGCGCCGTCGGAGTCCGTGCGCAGGGGCTCGAAGGCGTCCCAGTGCTCGGCGATCCGCCCGTCGTCCACGCGGAACACGTCGAAGCCGACCAGGGGCTCCGGGCCGAGTCCCGCGTAGGCCGAGTGGGCGACCACCGTCCCGTGGTCGTCGAGCACCCGGACGAGGTCCACGCGGAAGTCGTCGGGCATGCTGCGCACGAACTGTCTGAGGCCCTCGCGCCCGTCCGGCGCGAGCGGCGAGTGCTGGACGAAGTCCTCCGTGTAGTGGCGGTCCACGGCCGACGGGTCCCGGCGGACGAAGAGGTCCGTGCCGGCTGTGCGGATGGTGTCTGCACTGGTCATGGCGATGCTCCCTGGAACGGGCGGCCGCTCTCCCCGGCGGACGGGACGGCGGCCCCGGGTGTGCTGTGGTGCGCACCACGGTACGCCGCCGCACGGGGGCCGGGCAGGCCGGGACGGTCCGTGACGGTCCGCGACGACGGAGGACCCCGACCGTGCTGGTCGGGGTCCTCCGTGGTCCTGCCCGGCGGGGCGGCTCAGCCCCGGTCGGCGGGCCTGCCGCTGGTGAGGTCCTCGGCCTTGACGCCGACGCCGACGACGGTCGGTGCCCGCCGGGAGGAGTCCTGCGGGGAGCGCTGGGCGACGGCCTTGGCCTCGTGCCGAACGCCCTCCGCGGCGGCCGCCTGGCCGGCGGTCACCTCGGCCTCGCCCGGCCGGGCCGCCGGGGCCGAAGCGCGCCGGGAGCGACGACGGGGCCGCGCCGGCTCGGTGCTCGCCTGCTCCGGAGCCGCCGGCGGGGCGGGAGCCTGCTGCGCCGCGCTCGCCCGCGCCACGGCCTCCTGCGCGGCTGTCTCCCGTGCCATGGCCTCCTGCGCGGCGGTGACCGCCTCGGGGGTGACCTCCTCAGCCGTGGCCTCCTGGGGAACGGAGCCGGCGGACGGCTCCGTCTGCCCGAAGACCTCCGCGAGCGAGTCCAGGCTCAGCGGCCGGGCCTCGGCGGGCTCCTCGACGACGGCGTGGCCCTGCGGCAGCTCGATGACCTCGCCGTTGATCGTCAGGCGCGATCCCGGCTCGGCCGGTGACCCGTCCGCGGGCACCTGGTCCGGTGCGGCCGGGGCGGGGCTCTCCCCCGCGTCCGGCTGCTGCTCGGCGGCGTTCTCCGCACCTTGTCCGCGGCTGCGGCTGCGCTTGCCGCGACGCTTCTTCCGGGAGCGCCCCGAGCCCTCGGGCCGGGACTCCGCCGGCTGGGCGGTCTCCTCGGGGAGCTCCGCCGTCTCCGCGGCGGTCTCCTCGTGGTGGGTGGCGGCGGCGATCGTCGCGAACGCCGTCCGCGCGGCCTCGGCCTTGGCCCTCTCCGCGGGATCGGGCTCGGCGGACCGCTGCTCCGTCCGGGCCGGTTGCTGCTGCTCGCTGCGGCCCCCGCGTCCGCGCTTGCGCTCCGTGCGGTTCGGCCGCTGGTCGCGGGACTCGCCCGTGGCGCCGCCGGAGCGGCCCTCGAGCGGGTGGTCGTGGACCACCACGCCGCGACCGGCGCAGTGCTCGCACGGCTCGGAGAACACCTCGAGCAGGCCGGTGCCCATGCGCTTGCGCGTCATCTGCACGAGGCCCAGCGAGGTCACCTCCGCCACCTGGTGCTTGGTGCGGTCGCGGCCCAGGCACTCCACCAGCCGGCGCAGCACGAGGTCCCGGTTGGCTTCGAGCACCATGTCGATGAAGTCGATCACGATGATCCCGCCGATGTCCCGCAGCCGCAGCTGCCGCACGATCTCCTCGGCCGCCTCCAGGTTGTTCTTGGTGACGGTCTCCTCGAGATTGCCGCCGGACCCGGTGAACTTGCCGGTGTTCACGTCGACCACCGTCATCGCCTCGGTGCGGTCGATCACGAGCGAGCCGCCCGAGGGCAGGAAGACCTTGCGCTCGAGCGCCTTCTGGATCTGTTCCTCCACGCGGTAGTTCACGAACAGGTCCTCGTCCTCGTCCCACTTCTGGAGCCGGTCGAGCAGGTCCGGCGCGACGTAGGTCACGTACGCCTCGATGTTGTCCCACGCCTCGTCGCCCTGGACGACCATGGTGGTGAAGTCCTCGTTGAAGACGTCGCGGACCGTCTTGATCGTCAGGTCCGGCTCCGCGTAGAGCATCTCGGGCGCGAGCGTCCTCGTCGACCCGGACCGCTCCTGGATCTGCTCCCACTGGGCGCGCAGCCGGTTGATGTCGTGGGTGAGCTCCTGCTCGGAGGCCCCCTCGGCGGCGGTGCGGACGATGACTCCCGCCCCGTCCGGCAGCCGGTCCTTCAGGATCTTCTTGAGCCGGGCGCGCTCGACGTCGGGCAGCTTCCGGGAGATCCCGGTCATCGACCCGCCCGGGACGTAGACCAGGTACCGGCCGGGCAGGGAGATCTGGCTCGTGAGCCGGGCGCCCTTGTGCCCCACCGGGTCCTTGGTGACCTGCACCAGGACCGAGTCCCCGGACTTCAGCGCGACCTCGATGCGGCGGGGCCCGCCCTCGACCCGCGACGCGTCCCAGTTCACCTCGCCGGCGTAGAGCACGGCGTTGCGGCCCCGGCCGATGTCGATGAACGCGGCCTCCATGGACGGCAGCACGTTCTGCACCTTGCCCACGTAGACGTTGCCGATCAGGGAGTCCTGCTGGGTGTGCGAGACGAAGTGCTCGGCCAGGACGCCGTCCTCCAGGACGCCGATCTGGATCCGGTTGTCCTTCTGCCGGACCAGCATCTGCCGCTCGACGGACTCGCGGCGGGCCAGGAACTCCGCCTCGGTGATCACCTGGCGGCGGCGGCCGGTCTGGCGGGAGTCGCGCCGGCGCTGCTTCTTGGCCTCGAGCCGCGTGGAGCCCTTCACGGCCACGACCTCGTCGGCCGTGGCGGTCTCCGCGGCGCGGGGCGCCCGGACGCGGGTCACGGTGTTGGGCGGGTCGTCGTCGCTGCCGCCCACGAGCTCCATGTCGACCTCGCCGCGGCGGCGGCGCCGACGGCGTCGGCTGGTGGCGCCCCCGCCCGACCCCTGTCCGGCCTCCTCGCCCTCGTCGGCGAGCTCCGCCGTGTCCGGCTCCTCGGGACCGTCGCCCGGGTCCTCGGCGGAGGCGTTCTCCTCCTGCTGGCGGCGCCGCGCCTCCCGGCGGCGGGCGGCGCGCTGCTGAGCGGCCTCGCGCAGCTCGTCGAGGTCCGGGGCGTGGAACATCAGCGAGGTCGCCGTCACGGCGGCGGCCAGTGCCGTGCGCGGCTCCCCGTCGTCGTCGGTGTCCTCGTCGTCCGTGTCCTCGCCGTCCGTGTCCTCGTCGGCGTCCGGGGCAGGGTCCTGCCCGGCGCCGCTCGGCGCATCCTCCGCCGGTGCGGACGGGGCCTCCGGGCCCAGGTCCTCGGCCTCGCCGGCGGGCTCCACGCCCTCGGCGGCCTCCTCGGCACCGGGGGTGCCGGGTGCGGGGTTCTCGGGCGCCGCGGCCTCCTCGGCCACCGCACCGGGGCGCTCGTCGCCGGGCACCGCGGTCCCGGGCGCGACGTCGAGGGTGTCGGTCCCTGCGGTGTCGCCGGTGGCCGGCGCAGTGTCCGGCACGGGCTGCGCGGCCTCCGACAGCCCGTCGAGGACGTCACCCGGCGCCTGGGCCGGGATCTCCGGGGCGGCGTCCGGCGCGGCCTGCGACGGCTCGTCGAGGACGTCACCCGGCGCCTGGGCCGGGATCTCCGGGGCGGCGTCCGGCGCGGCCTGCGACGGCTCGTCGAGGACGTCACCCGGCGCCTGGGCCGGGATCTCGGGGGCGGCGTCCGGCGCGGCCTGCGACGGCCCGTCGAGGTCGTCACCCGGCGCCTGGGCCGGGATCTCGGGGGCGGTGTCCTGCACCGTTCCCTCCGCCGCCGGGAGGTCCCGGCGTGCGTCATCCGATGTGTTCTGCTGACCAGCGTCCAGAGCGTCCTGCGCCCCGGCCTGGTTCACCTGTTCGGCATCCATATACAGCTGTGCTCCTGCCGCGGTACGCCGTCCGTACCCGGTCCCCGCAACGGCTTGGTCGGCGTAACGCCGGTGGGGGTCCACGCGGCGGCCAGAAGTCCTGTGCGTACCCGTCGCGTCCCGCACACCCCGCGAACGGGCGGGGACGGCAACGAGCCAGTCCGGGGCTTCGAGCCGTTGCTCACGAGGGCAACGGTCTTGAGCCGGCGGCGGACGCGCTCAATCCGATGAGAGCCGCGGGTCCTGCCGACCTGGGGTCGAAGTCCGACTGGGCCGAGATCCCGCGTACGGGCGGGCTCGACCGTGGCCAGTATCTCACAGACGTCCCGGTCCGGGCCGGATTGGCCTCGTCACGGCTTGCGACCCTCCCGCGCGGGTCCGGGAGAGCTCCGGGGCCCATCGCCTAGGATCGGCGTGTGACCTCCCCTCCTCCCACCCTCGACGACTCCCCCGCCGTGTCCCACGGCCACGACGCCCGGGCCGACCGGCGCTGGGGCGTCGTGGCCCTCGTGACCGCCCTCCTGGGCTTCTACGGCGCCGCCACGCTGGTGTACGAGCGGCTCCAGCTCTTCCTCGACGCCGGTCACCGCACCAGCTGCGACATCAACTCGTGGCTGTCCTGCGGCACCGTCATGCGCACCCCCCAGGCGGAGGCCTTCGGCTTCCCCAACCCGTTCATCGGCATCGTGGCCTACGCGGTCGTCGTGGCCGTGGCGCTCGCGGTGCTGGCCGGCGCCCGGTTCGCCGCCTGGTACTGGTGGGGGCTGCAGGTCGGGGTGACCCTCGGCTGGGTCTTCGTGCTGTGGCTGTGGTGGCAGACCACCTTCGAGATCAACGCCCTGTGCCTGTACTGCATGCTCGTGTGGGTGATGCAGACCGTCCTGCTCGTGCACACCACGGCCCGCAACCTGCGCGCCGGGGTGCTGCCGGCGCCCACCGGCGTGGCGCGCGGCGCCGGCCAGTGGGCGTGGTTCGTCTCCGCGGCTCTGCTCGTGCTGATCTTCGGGACGGTGCTGGTCCGGTTCGCCGGGGTCATCTTCCCGGCCTGAGCCCGCCCGGGGCCGCCGCTTTCTTGGACGCGGCACGGTCCCGGCCACCGACGA
>NZ_BAAGPL010000024.1:63933-87134 GCF_054784195.1 Kocuria himachalensis | reverse complement strand
CGTCGTCGTCGGGTCCGGGATCAGCCGAACCAGATGCCGATCTCGCGCTCGGCGGACTCCGGGGAGTCGGAACCGTGCACGATGTTCTGCTGGACCTTCTCGCCCCAGTCCCGGCCGAGATCGCCGCGGATCGTGCCCGGCGCGGCGGTGGTCGGCTCGGTGGTCCCGGCCAGGGACCGGAAGCCCTCGATCACCCGGTGGCCCTCGACGACGGCGGCCACGACCGGGCCGCTGAGCATGAACTCGACGAGCGGCTCGAAGAACGGCTTGCCCCGGTGCTCCGCGTAGTGCTGCTCCAGCACGGAGCGCTCCGCGTGCAGCAGGCGCAGGTCGGCGAGGCGGTAGCCCTTCGCCTCGATCCGGGCGAGCACCTCGCCGGTGAGGCCGCGGGCCACGCCGTCGGGCTTGACGAGGACGAGGGTGCGTTCCGTGGTCATGGGGGTCCTTCCGAGGTGCGGGTCCAGGATGTCGGTGCCCAGCCTAGCCGTCCGGGTGCTCCCGCTCCCACTGCGCCTGGGCGGCGTCGCGGGCGGCGTTCTCCCGGTCCAGCCGCGCCCCGGTGCGCACGGCGTACCACCAGGCGAGCACGGACAGCCCGCCCACGAAGAACATCGTGGGGAGCACGAAGCCCGTGGCCAGGAACACGGCCTGCAGGACCCACCCGACGGTGTACCCCCAGGACCGGCCCAGGACGGCGGGCGCCAGTCCGAGGAGCAGGGCGAGCGCGATCCCGCCGGCCAGGATCGCCGTCCGGGCCCCGTCCCCGAGCTCGCGGCCGAGGACCCCGTAGGCGGTGAGCGCGGCGAAGAACGCGATGAACGCCTCCATGACCAGCACGGAGGAGGCGAACATCGTGCGGATCGACCTCCGCGGCCGGGGCTGCCCGGGGCGCCGGTCGCGCTGGGCTCTGGTCATGCGTGCCACGTGGGACGGGTCCTCTCCTGCGGGGGGTGCGGTCGGTGCGGGGCGCGGCGCACGGTCACAGCCCCAGCAGCGTGCGGGCCTCGCCGACCACGGTGATCGAGCCCGTGACCAGCACGGCGCCGTCGAACTCCGGGCGGGCGGCGGCGTCCTGGACGGCCTCGGTCATCGCGTCGTCGAGCTGGGGGACGGCGTGGACGACGTCCTCCGGGAAGCCGAGGTCCACGGCGAGCTCCGCGAGATCCTGCGGGTCCACCGCCCGGGGCGAGGAGGACCGGGTGAACCAGAACTCGGTGTGGAACTCCTCGTACTCGTCCAGCAGGACCCGCAGCATGGCCTCGGCGTCCTTCTCCTGGAGCACGCCCACCACGAGGTTGAGCTTCCCGAACGTGAAGGCCTCCTTGAGGGCGGCCGCCGCGGCCGTGAGCCCGTGCGGGTTGTGCGCGGCGTCGAGGACCACCGGGGGTGCCTTGCGGGCCAGCTCCAGCCGGCCCGGGGACTCGACGGCGCCCAGGCCGGTGCGGACCAGCTCGGGGTTGAGCTCCTTCACGCCGCCGCCCAGGAACGCCTCCACGGCGGCGACGGCGAGGGCGGCGTTCTCCGCCTGGTGGGCGCCGAACAGCGGCAGCAGGACCTCGGGATACCGGGCGGCCAGGCCCTGCAGGGTGAGGACCTGTCCGCCCACGGCCGTGGCGCGGGCCTCCACGCCGAACTCGACGCCGCCGAAGCGGAACGGGACGCCGAGCTCCCGGGCCCGGGAGAGGAGCACCTCCGCGGCCTCCGGGTCCTGCGCGGCGGAGACCAGGAACCCACCGGGCTTGAGGATCCCGGCCTTCTCCGTGGCGATCTCCCCGAGCGTGTCGCCGAGCATGTCCGTGTGGTCGAGGTCGACGGGCGTCACCACGGACACCGCGGCGTCCGCCACGTTCGTGGCGTCCCAGGACCCGCCGATGCCCACCTCGAGGACGACGACGTCGACCGGCGCGTCCGCGAAGACCGCGAACGCGAGCGCCGTGACGGTCTCGAAGTAGCTGAGCCGGGGCTCGCCCCGCTCGGCCAGCTCGGCGTCCACGAAGCCGAGGTAGGGGGCGATCTCGCCGTACACGCGCACGAAGGTCTCGTCGTCGACGGGCGCGCCGTCGACGCTGATCCGCTCGGTGACCCGGGAGAGGTGGGGGCTGGTGTATCGGCCCACCCGCAGGTCGTGGGCGAGCAGCAGGGCCTCCACCATCCGTGCGGTCGAGGTCTTGCCGTTGGTGCCGGTCAGGTGGATCACCGGGGCGGCGCGCTGCGGCTCGCCGAGGACCTCCATGGTCCGGCGCATCGCGTCCAGGCGCGGGGCCATCCGGTTCTCGGGGGCGCGCTCGAGCAGCCGGGCGTAGACCTCCTCGACGGTCGCCGCGCCGCCGGTCTCCGCGAACGGGGCGCTCATGCCTGCACCGCCCCGGCGTCGGCGGTGGCGCCGGGGGCGGCGCCGGCGGGACTCCCGGTCGGGGCGTCCACGACGGACACGGCCACGGCCGGTTCCCCCACGCGCAGCTCGAGCTCGGCGGACAGCGTCTCGCCGGCCACGAGCGCGCGGTTGGCCTCGAGCGCGGCGACCGTCCGCTCGTCGGCGGTGACGACGGTGCGGATCCGGTCGGAGACCTGGAGGGCGGCGTCCTTGCGGGCCTGCTGGATGGCCCGGACCATGTCCCGGGCGGTGCCCTCGGCCTCGAGCTCGGGGGTGAGCTCGGTGTCGAGGACGAGGAAGCCGCCGCCGGGCAGGACGGCCACGGCACGGGAACCGGCCGCGGCGTCCTCCGCCACGACGGTCTCGAGCTCGTACTCGCCCTCCTGCAGCGCCGTTCCGCCGGCGGTGACGGTGCCGTCCTCCGCGGTGGACCAGTCCCCCGCCTTGGCGGCCCTGATGACGGTCTGCACGCCCTTGCCCAGGCGCGGGCCCGCGGCGCGGGCGTTGACCTTGAGCTGCTGGGAGATGCCGAACTGCTCCGCGGACGCCTCGTCGGCGTCGAGCAGGGTCACCGACCTGAGGTTCAGCTCGTCCGCGACGATGCGCTCGAAGGTGCCCGCGAGCTCACCGCCGCCGGGCACCACCACGGTCATGCCGGCCAGCGGCTGGCGCACGCGCAGCTGGTGGGCCTTGCGCAGGGCGGAACCGGCCGAGCAGATGCTGCGGGTCGTCTCCATCCTCGCCACCAGGTCTGTCTCGGCGGGGAACAGCGACGCGTCCGGCCAGTCGGTCAGGTGCACCGAGCGCCCGGCGGTCAGCCCGCGCCAGATCTCCTCCGTGACCAGGGGCAGCAGCGGGGCGGCCACCCGGCAGACGGTCTCCAGGCAGGTGTACAGGACGTCGAAGGCGACCGTGTCCTCGTCGAAGAACCGGTCCCGGGAGCGGCGCACGTACCAGTTGGTCAGGGTGTCCATGTAGGAGCGCAGGCGTTCCGCGGCCCCGGAGACGTCGTAGCGGTCGAAGGCGTCCTGCACGTCCGTCACGAGCCGGCCGGTCGCGGCCAGCACGAAGCGGTCCATCACGTTCCCCGACTCGTGGCGGGTGCGCGCCTCGTAGCCGGCGCCGCCGTTCGCGGCGTTCGTGTAGAGGCCGAAGAAGTGGTAGACGTTCCACAGCGGCAGCATCATCTGGCGCACGCCGTCGCGGATGCTCTGCTCGGTGACCACCAGGTTCCCGCCGCGCAGAATGGGGCTGGACATCAGGAACCAGCGCATCGCGTCCGCGCCGTCCCGGTCCAGGACCTCGTTGACGTCCGGGTAGTTGCGCAGGGACTTCGACATCTTCTGCCCGTCCGAGCCCAGCACGATGCCGTGGCTGATGACGTTGCGGAACGCGGGGCGGTCGAACAGCGCGGTGGCCAGGATGTGCAGCGTGTAGAACCAGCCGCGGGTCTGGCCGATGTACTCCACGATGAAGTCGCCCGGGTTGTGGGTCTCGAACCACTCCCGGTTCTCCATCGGGTAGTGCACCTGCGCGTAGGGCATGGACCCGGAGTCGAACCAGACGTCGAGCACCTCGGGGACGCGGCGCATCGTGGCGCGGCCGGTCGGGTCGTCGGGGTTCGGCCGGGTCAGCTCGTCGATCCACGGCCGGTGCAGGTCGACCTCGCCGCGGTCGTTCACCGGGAGCCGGCCGAAGTCGGCCTCCAGCTCCGCGAGGGAGCCGTAGACGTCGCGGCGGGGGTGCTCGGGGTCGTCGGACTCCCACACGGGGATGGGCGTGCCCCAGTACCGGTTGCGGGAGATCGACCAGTCGCGGGCGTTCTCCAGCCACTTGCCGAACTGGCCGTGCTTGACGTTCTCCGGGATCCAGGTGATCTGCTGGTTGAGCTCGACCATCCGCTCCTTGATCCGGGTGACCTCCACGAACCAGGAGGACACGGCGCGGTAGATCAGCGGGTTCCGGCAGCGCCAGCAGTGCGGGTACGGGTGCTCGTAGCTGGCCTCCCGGACCAGCCGGCCCTGGGCCCTGAGGTCCCGGACCACCGTGCGGGCCACGTCCTTGTCGAAGACGTTGCGCCCGGCGATGCCGGCCAGGGGCGCGCCGGGGGCGAGCCGCTCGTCCTCGAAGAGCCGGTAGAACACCCCGGACTCGTCGAGGGAGAGCACCACGGGGATGTCGTAGCGGGCGCAGACGTTCTGGTCGTCCTCGCCGTAGGCGGGCGCCTGGTGCACCAGCCCGGTGCCGTCGGTCGTGGTGACGTAGTCGGCCACGACGAACTGCCAGGACGTGCCCGTGCCGAAGCGCTCGGCGTCGGCGAAGTAGTCCCACAGCCGCTCGTAGCGCAGCCCCTCGAGGTCCGCCCCGCGGTGCCGTGCGGTCACGGCCGCGGCCGCGGCCGCCGCCGGGTCCTCGGCCCCGCCCCAGCCGAGGTCCTTTGCGTAGGCGCCCAGCAGCTCCTCGGCGACCAGGAAGCGGCGACCCGCGAGCTCGCCGGCGCCGGGGACCACGGCGTAGACGATGTCGGGGCCCACGGCGATCGCCTGGTTGGTCGGCAGCGTCCAGGGCGTGGTGGTCCAGGCGAGGGCCTCCACCCCGGCGAGCTCGGCGGCCAGCTCGGGCCGGACCGCCCACGAGGCGTCGTCGAGCACGGGGAACGTGACGGTCACCGTCTGGTCCTGGCGGTCCTGGTAGACGTCGTCGTCCATCCGCAGCTCGTGGTTGGACAGCGGGGTCTCGTCCTTCCAGCAGTAGGGCAGGACGCGGTAGCCGGAGTAGACGAGGCCCTTGTCGTCGAGGGCCTTGAACGCCGCGATCACGGACTCCATGTAGTCCGGGTTGAGGGTCTTGTAGTCGTTGTCGAAGTCGACCCAGCGGGCCTGGCGGGTGACGTAGTCCTGCCACTCGGAGGCGTACTTCATCACGGAGGACCGGCAGGCGTCGTTGAACGCCGCGACGCCCATCCGCTCGATCTCCTGCTTGTCCGCCATCCCGAGCTGCTTCATCGCCTCGAGCTCGGCGGGCAGGCCGTGGGTGTCCCAGCCGAAGCGGCGCTCCACCCGGCGGCCCTGCTGGGTCTGGTAGCGGGCCACGAGGTCCTTGACGTAGCCGGTCAGGAGGTGCCCGTAGTGCGGCAGGCCGTTGGCGAAGGGCGGGCCGTCGTAGAAGACGAACTCGTTGGAGCCGTCCCGGCCGGGGTCGCGCTGTTCCACGCTGGCCTGGAACGTGCGGTCCTGCGCCCAGTAGGCGAGGACGCGCTCCTCGACGGCCGGGAACGCGGGCGCCGCGGGCACGCCGCGGGCCGCGGGGTCGGTGGTCGCCTTGGGGTAGACGGGCTGGTCTGACACGGGGTCCATCCTCGTTCTGACGTCGGTGCTGCTCGTGCGGGTCAGGGTGCAAGGACGCTGCCGGCCGGTCGCCCGGGGCGGAACGCGGTACCACCTCGCTTGCGCCCCGGCCCCCCTGGGGGGACGCGGGGGCGCCGCTCGTGACTGCTGTGACGGGCTTACCCGTTCGGCTCTACTGGGGCGCTCCCCGTGGCGGGGCGGGCCTGTTCTTCCGAAGACTCCCCGGTGATGGCCGGATCGACGCCGTGATGACTGCTCCCATCTTAACCCACCGGGAGCGCGCCGAGGTCGCGGCTGTCGGCGACCCGGCGGGCCGCGGTGGCCGACCGCCGCGACCTCGGCGGAAGGAGCTCGCGACCTCGGCGGGGAGAGCTACTGGTCGCGGATCAGCTTGTGCGGGGCCGCCTGGGCGACCGGTTTGATGGTCACGGTGTCGAGGTCCACGTGGTGGGGCAGGTTCACCGCGAAGGCGCACACCTGGGCGACGTCCTCGGAGGTGAGGGGCTTGTCCACGCCCGCGTAGACCTTCTCCGCCGCCGCCTGGTCCCCGCCGAGGCGGTTGAGGGAGAACTCCGGCGTCTGCACGAGGCCCGGGGCGATCTCGACGACGCGCACGTTGTGCTCGGCCTCCTCGAGCCGCAGCGCCTCCGTCATGGCCCGCTCGGCGAACTTCGCGGCGTTGTAGCCGCCGCCGCCCTCGTAGGCCCGGTGCGCCGCGAGGGACGTGAGGTTCAGGACGGTGCCCTCGCCGTTCGCGCGCAGCGCGGGGAGGAAGGCGCGGGTCAGGCGCATCGTGCCGAGCACGTTGACCTGGTACATCCACTCCCAGTCCTCGGTGCTGGCGTCGGCCACGCGGTCCGTGCCGCGGGCGCCGCCGGAGATGTTGAGCAGCGCGTCCACGCGGCCCTGCTCCTCCAGCACCCGGTCCCGGAGGGCCTCGACGTCGGCGTCCGAGGTGATGTCGCACGGCGCGGCGACGGCCCCGGTCTCCCGGGCCAGCGCCTCGAGCCGTTCGGCGCGGCGGGCCACCGCGTAGACGGTCCAGCCGGTCCGGCGCAGCTCGCGCGCCGTGGCCTCCCCGATGCCGGTCGACGCGCCGGTGACGACGGCGACCTTGCCGGTGTGCGTGTACGAGCTCTGCTGATCGGTCATGGGCCCCACGCTAGCCGGGCACCGGGCGCCGCCCAAGCAACCGGACGCCGCCACCGGGACGTCGGGGCGCGCGCCGGGGCTCGTGAGAGACTGGTCGGCATGGCTGACAACACGCAGGGCACAGACACGCCCGGAACCGCACCGGAGACCACGCCCGTGACCACGCCCGTGACCACGCCCGTGACCGTTCCCGACAGGCCGGCGCTGGAGGGGCTGGAGCAGAAGTACGCGCAGAAGTGGCGCGAGGAGGGCACCTTCGCCTTCGACGAGGACACGACCCGTGAGCAGGTCTACTCGATCGACACTCCCCCACCGACCGCGTCCGGCTCCCTGCACGTCGGCCACATGTTCTCCTACACGCAGACCGACGTGATCGCCCGCTTCCAGCGGATGAGCGGCAAGAACGTCTTCTATCCGCTGGGCTGGGACGACAACGGCCTGCCCACCGAGCGCCGCGTGCAGAACTACTACGGCGTGCGCTGCGACCCCACGAGGCCCTACGTCGAGGGCTACCGCCCGCCGGAGCAGCCCGCGAAGAACCAGCGCGACTGGGACGTGGTCTCCCGCAAGAACTTCATCGAGCTCTGCGAGGAGCTGGCCGTCGAGGACGAAAAGGTCTTCGAGCGCCTGTTCTCCACCCTGGGACTGTCCGTGGACTGGACCCGCACCTACCGCACCATCGACGCCCGCTCCCGGGCCGTCTCCCAGCGGGCCTTCCTCCAGGACCTCGCGGCCGGCAACGCCTACATGGCCGAGGCCCCCACCCTGTGGGACGTCACCTTCCGCACCGCCGTCGCCCAGGCCGAGCTCGAGGACCGGGAGCGCGAGGGCACCTACCACCGGGTGGCCTTCCGCCGTCCCGGCGGCGAGCCGGTGCACATCGAGACCACCCGTCCCGAGCTGCTGCCCGCGTGCGTGGCCCTCGTGGCCCACCCGGACGACGAGCGCTACCAGCCGCTGTTCGGCACCACGGTGCGCTCCCCGCTGTTCGACGTGGAGGTCGAGGTGCGGGCGCACCCGCTGGCCAAGCCGGACAAGGGCTCCGGGATCGCCATGATCTGCACCTTCGGCGACCTCACCGACGTCACGTGGTGGCGGGAGCTGGACCTCCCGACCCGGGCGCTGATCGGCCGTGACGGCCGTTTCGCGAGCGAGACGCCCGAGTGGATCGCCTCGGGCGCCCCGGCCGAGCGCTACGCCGAGGTGGCCGGCAGGACGGTGTTCTCGGCCCAGCAGGCGGTCGTGGACATGCTCCGCGCGTCCGGGGACCTGGACGGCGAGCCCCGGAAGGTCATGCACCCGGTGAACTTCTACGAGAAGGGCGACAAGCCCCTGGAGGTCGTCACCTCCCGCCAGTGGTACCTCCGCAACGGCGGCCGCGACGCCGACCGGCGCGAGGCGCTGATCGGGCGCGGGCGTGAGATGGACTGGCACCCCGCGTTCATGCGCTCCCGGTACGAGAACTGGATCGAGGGCCTGCACGGCGACTGGCTGATCTCCCGCCAGCGCTTCTTCGGGGTGCCGTTCCCGGTCTGGTACCCGCTCGACGCCGACGGCAACCCGGACTACGACGCCCCCGTCCTGCCCGCCCTCGACCAGCTGCCCGTGGACCCCGCCGCCGACCCCGCCCCCGGCTTCGACGAGTCCCAGCGGGACCAGCCGCACGGCTTCACGGGCGACCCGGACGTGCTCGACACCTGGGCCACGTCCTCGCTGACCCCCCAGATCGCCACCGGCTGGGCGTTCGACGAGCAGCTGCACGCCAACACCTTCCCGATGGACCTCCGGCCCCAGGGCCACGACATCATCAGGACCTGGCTGTTCTCCACGGTGGTGCGCTCCGAGTCGCTGGCCGGCACGGTGCCCTGGACCAACACCGCGCTCTCCGGGTGGATCCTCGACCCGGACCGCAAGAAGATGTCCAAGTCGAAGGGCAACGTGGTGGTCCCCACAGAGGTGCTTGAGAACTACGGGGCCGACGCGGTGCGCTACTGGGCCGCCTCCGCCCGCCTGGGCGCGGACACCGCCTACGACGAGGGGCAGATGAAGATCGGCCGCCGGCTGGCCATCAAGCTGCTCAACGCCTCGAAGTTCGTCCTCGCCCAGGGCGTCACGGAGTCCTCCGTGCTCGGCGCCGGGGCGTCCGCGGACGTGGTGACCGACGCGGTCGACCGGGCGCTGCTCGCCCAGCTGGCTACGGTCGTGGAGCGCGCCGGCCAGGCGTTCCGGGACTACGAGTACGCCCGGGCCCTGCAGCTCACCGAGCAGTTCTTCTGGACCTTCACCGACGACTACGTCGAGCTCGTGAAGGACCGCGCGTACGGGTCCCGCGGGGAGGCCGCGCAGGCGTCCGTGCACGCCGCGCTCGCCACGACCCTCGACGCGCTGCTGCGCCTCTTCGCGCCCGTCCTGCCGTTCGCCACGGACGAGGTGTGGTCCTGGTGGCGCTCCGGCTCCGTGCACCGGGCGTCGTGGCCGGGCGTCGAGGGCTTCGCGGACGCCGTGACCGACGCCGACCCGGAGGTGCTCACGACCGTGGGCGAGGCCCTCTCCGGGCTGCGCAAGGCCAAGTCGGAGGCCAAGGTCAAGCAGCGCACCGCGGTGCGCTCGGCGACCATCACGGCCGCCGCCGAGGACGTCGCCCGGCTCGAGGCGGGACTGGGCGACCTCAAGGCCGCCGGCAACGCCGCCGAGCTCGTGCTCGTCGCCGGGCCCGAGGGCCTGGCCGTGCGCGACGTCGAGCTGATCCCCGCCGAGGAGCCGGCCCGGTAGCGCCGGCCCGGCACGCAGCACGAGGGCCCGGCCGCCGCGGCGGCCGGGCCCTCGTCGCGTCCGGTGCTCCGGACCCGTCCGGGGACGGGTCAGGAGAAGACCGGGCCCTGCTCCCGTCCGCGCTTGAGCTCGTAGAAGCCGGGGTAGGAGGCCAAGGCCAGGGAACCGTCCCAGATCCGCGCGGCGTCCTCCCCCGTCGGGGCGGGGGTGAAGACCGGCCCGAAGAAGCCGACGCCGTTGACCGCGATGCACGGGGTGCCGATGTCCTCGCCGGCGACCGCCCGGGCGGCGTCCGTGGAGGCGCGCAGCGCGTCGTCGAACTCGGTGGAGTCCTTGGCCGCCGCGAGCTCCGCGGGCAGGCCGGTCTCCTCGAGCGACTCGTGGATGATCTGCTCCAGGTCCTCCACCCCGCCGGGGTGTCGCCGGGTGCCCATCGCGTCGTAGAGCTTCTTCAGGTACTCGTCACCGTGGGCGCGGGCCGCCGCCTCGACCACGCGCACCAGCCACATCGACTTCTGCTGGCCGTGGTGGTGGTTGTCGGCGTTGTCCTCGTTGAGGATGCCCAGCGAGATGATCCGCCAGTCCACCTCGACGTCGCGCAGGCGCTCGACCTCCTCCATCCATCGGGAGGTCATCCAGGCCCAGGGGCACAGGGGGTCGAACCAGAACTCCACCTTGTCCGTCATCAGGTTCCTCTCGTGCGGGCGTCCGCCGGGGGTGGCGGACGCGTCATCGAGTAGAAGCCACGGCTCAGGCGGTTTTGTTCCGGCTCTGCTCCTCGCGGATCATCTCGTGGGTGATGATCTCCGGCTCGGCCTGCTTGGCCACGGCCTCCGCGGTGACCAGCACGGCGGCGATGTCGTCCCGGCTGGGGAGCTCGAACATGACGGGCTGGAGCACGTCCTCGAGGATCGCGCGCAGACCGCGGGCGCCCGTGCCCCGCTGGATCGCGAGCTCGGCGACGGCGGTCAGCGCCTCGGGGTCGAACGTCAGCTCGACGCCGTCCAGCTGGAACATCTTCTTGTACTGCTTCACGAGCGCGTTGCGCGGCTCGGTGAGGATGCGGGTGAGATCGGCCACCGACAGCTCGCGCAGCGTGGTCACCACGGGCAGGCGGCCGATGAGCTCGGGGATCAGGCCGAACTTCAGCAGGTCCTCCGGCATGACGTCCGCCATCACCTCGTGGCGCGGCCCGCTCTGCTTGAGCTCCGCGCCGAAGCCGATGCTCGTGCGCCCGGCCCGGGAGTCCACGATGTCCTCGAGGCCCGCGAAGGCGCCCGCGACGATGAACAGGACGTTGGTGGTGTCGATCTGGATGAACTCCTGCTGCGGGTGCTTGCGTCCGCCCTGCGGGGGCACCGACGCCACCGTGCCCTCGAGGATCTTCAGCAGCGCCTGCTGCACGCCCTCGCCGGAGACGTCACGGGTGATCGAGGGGTTCTCGGACTTGCGCGAGATCTTGTCGATCTCGTCGATGTAGATGATGCCCGTCTCGGCCCGCTTGACGTCGTAGTCCGCGGCCTGGATGAGCTTGAGCAGGATGTTCTCGACGTCCTCGCCCACGTAGCCGGCCTCCGTGAGGGAGGTGGCGTCCGCGACCGCGAAGGGCACGTCGAGCTTGCGGGCCAGCGACTGCGCCAGGTACGTCTTGCCGGAGCCGGTGGGCCCGACCAGCAGGATGTTGGACTTGGCGATCTCGACGTCCTCGTCACCGGCCGCCGTGGCCAGGGACAGGGGCTTGCCGTTCTCACCGGCCCGGACCCGCTTGTAGTGGTTGTACACGGCCACGGCCAGCGCGCGCTTGGCGGTCTCCTGGCCGATCACGTACTGGTGGAGGTGCTGGTAGATCTCGTGGGGCGTGGGGAGCTCCTGCTGCTCGAGGTCCTTGACCTCGCTCAGCTCCTCCTCGATGATCTCGTTGCACAGCTCGATGCACTCGTCGCAGATGTACACGCGCGGGCCCGCGATGAGCTTGCGGACCTGCTTCTGGCTCTTGCCGCAGAAGGAGCACTTGAGCAGATCCGCGGTCTCGCCGATGCGCGCCATGTAACAGTCCTCTGGTCGGGGTACGGGAATCCTCGTCCAGGATAGGCGAGGACGGGTCCCCGCCCCAACACCAGGGCGCCCCGGTGCGCCGCGACCGGTCGGGTCGCAGTGCACCGGGGCGCTGGGGGAGAGCTGCGGCGGGTCGCCCGGGTCAGGAGGTGACGGTCGCGGGCTTGTGGATCTTCCGGGACTCCAGGACGTGGTCCACGATCCCGTACTCCTTGGCGGCGGACGCGGTGAGGATCTTGTCGCGCTCGATGTCGCGGTTGACCTCCTCGGCGGTCTTGCCGGAGTGCAGGGCCAGGGTCTCCTCCAGCCACTCGCGCATGCGCATGATCTCGTTGGCCTGGATCTCGATGTCCGAGGCCTGGCCCCCGCCCTGGCCGGACATGGCCGGCTGGTGGATCAGCACGCGGGCGTTCGGCAGGGCCAGGCGCTTGCCCGGGGTGCCGCCGGCGAGCAGCACCGCCGCCGCGGACGCGGCCTGCCCGAGGCAGACCGTCTGGACCTCGGGGCGGATGAACTGCATCGTGTCGTAGATCGCGGTCATCGCGGTGAACGACCCGCCCGGGGAGTTGATGTACATCGTGATGTCCCGGTCGGCGTCCTGCGCCTCGAGCACGAGCAGCTGCGCCATGACGTCGTCCGCCGAGGCGTCGTCGACCTGGACGCCCAGGAAGATGATCCGGTCCTCGAACAGCTTGGTGTACGGGTTCTGCCGGCGGTACCCGTAGGGGGTGCGCTCCTCGAAGTCGGGGAGCACGTAGCGGCTGGTGGGCATGGCGGCCGCGGAACCGGCCGTGGACGAAGGTCCGTGGGTGAAGGTCATGGTTGAGTTCCTCGGAGGTCTGTTAGAGCGTGCCTGATGAAGTGGTGGGACCGCCGAGGTCCTACTCCTGGTCCTTCATGGTCCCGCCGCCGCCGGTCATGGACCCGGCCGAGCTGGCGATGTGGTCGAAGAAGCCGTACTCGAGGCCGCGCTGGGCGTCGAACCAGTTGTCGCGGTCGTTGTCCCGGAGGATCGTCTCCAGGGACTGGCCGGTCTGCTCGGCGGTGAGCTCCGCGAGGCGCTGCTTCATCGACAGGATCAGCTCCGCCTGCACCCGGATGTCCGAGGCGGTGCCGCCCATGCCGCCGGAGGGCTGGTGCATGAGGATCCGGGCGTTCGGGGTGGAGTAGCGCTTGCCCTTGGTGCCCGAGGAGAGCAGGAACTGGCCCATCGACGCGGCCAGGCCGGTGGCCACGGTCACGACGTCGTTGGGGATGAGCTGCATGGTGTCGTAGATCGCCATGCCGGCGGTGACGGACCCGCCCGGGGAGTTGATGTACAGGAAGATGTCCGCCTGCGGGTCCTCGGCCGAGAGCAGCAGCATCTGCGAGCAGATGAGGTTCGCGTTGTCGTCGCGCACCTCGGAGCCCAGCCAGATGATGCGCTCCTTGAGCAGCCGGTTGTAGACGTAGTCGTCCTGGCCGCCCATGGGGCCGCCGCCCTGCAGGCGCGGTCCGGTGGAGGTTGCGTGGGTCGAGCCGAACGGCGACTCGTGAGCGGAGGTCATGTAACAGTGCCTCTTTCGTCCGTGTGGTCCGGTGATCTCTGAACAGAACACTAGTGCCCGCCCCGGGTCCCGGCCGGTCCCCGTCCGGGTTGTTCGCTGATGGCGCATGGTCGGGCCCGCGGGCCCCGACGGACGAAGGCGCCGTCGCCCCGAGGGGACGGCGGCGCCTTCGGAAGGCCTCTCAGGACATCACTGGGCGGAGTCCGGGGAGTCGGCCGACTCGGCCGACTCGGCCGACTCCGGGGAGTCGGCGGACTCCGCGGACTCGGGCGAGTCCGCGGACTCCTCCTCGGTGCCCGGGGTCGGGGCCGCGGTGGTCTCCTCGGGCTCGATCTCCTCGGCGGGCTCCCCCGCCTGCTCCTCGCCCTGCGGGCGCACGAACTCGGAGAGGTCCACCGTGTTGCCCTCGGTGTCGGTGACCGTCGCGTACTCCAGGACCTTGGCCAGGGCCTTGCGGCGGCGCACCTCGCCCACCATCAGACCGGCCTGGCCCGAGGAGTCCAGCAGCTGGGCGAACTGGTTCGGGTCCATGCCGTACTGCTGGGACATGTTGATGATGTAGTCGATCAGCTCGGACTGCTCGACGCCGATCTCCTCGGCCTCGGCGACCGCGTCGAGCACGATCTCGTTGCGGAACGCGTCCTCGGCGTTCTTCTGGACCTCGGCCCGGTGGTCCGCGGTGTCGTGGTCGGCCTCGGCCTGCGGGTTGTCGAAGTGCTGGGCGATCTGCTCGTCGATCACGGCCTGCGGCACGGGGATCTCCACGAGGGCCAGCAGCTTCTCCAGGACCTTGTCACGGGCCTCGACGCCCTGCTCCACCACGGTGCCCTCGGCGGCCTGCTTCTTCAGGTCCTCCTTGAGCTCCTCGATGGTGTCGAACTCGGAGGCCAGCTGGGCGAACTCGTCGTCGGCCTCGGGCAGCTCGCGCTCCTTGACCGCGGTGACCTTGACCTTGACGGTCGCGTCCTCACCGCTGTGCTCGCCGCCGGCGAGCTTGGTCTCGAAGGTGGCGTCCTCGTCGGCGGAGAGACCGGTGATGGCCTCGTCCATGCCGTCGAGCATCGTGCCGGCGCCCACCTGGTAGGACAGGTCGTTGGCGGCGTCGACCTCCTCGCCGTCGACCAGGGCCTGCAGGTCGAGGGTGACGAAGTCGCCCTCGACGGCGGGACGGTCCACGGTCTTCAGGGTGCCGAAGCGCCCGCGCAGCTCGTCGAGGGCCTTCTGCTCGTCCTCGGCGGAGGCCTCGCGGGCCTCCACCTCGACCTCGAGGCCCTTGTAGTCGGGCAGCTCGATCTCGGGGCGCACGGCCACGTCGATCTCGACCTTGATGTCGGCCTCGCGGTTCGCCTCGTCCGGCTTGGCGAGGACCTCGACCTGGGGCTGGGTCAGCGGGGTGATCTCGTTCTCCGCCAGCGCCTGCTGGAAGAAGGTGTTCAGGCCCTCGTTGAGCGCGTTCTCGACGACGAAGTCGAAGCCCACGCGCTGCTCGATCAGCCGGGCCGGAACCTTGCCGCGGCGGAAGCCGGGGACCTGGATCTGGTTGGCGAGCGAGGTGTAGGTCTGGTCGATGAACGGCTTCAGTTCCGCGAACGGGACGTCCACCACGATCTTGACCTGGGTGGGGTTGAGTTTCTCGACGGCGCTCTTCACTTCCGCTGCACTCCTGAGTGGTAGGTCGGTTGGGTCTTCCGGTGCCGTTCTCCGGCCCGGGACAGTCGGGAAGGCGGCTGCCCGGCAGGACCGGGCAGCCGCTCCAACGTCGGGGCGACAGGACTCGAACCTGCGATCTCCTGCTCCCAAAGCAGGCGCGCTAGCCACTACGCTACGCCCCGGTACCTGCAGCCTCGGCTGCAACGACTGTGGTCCGGTGCACGAGCACGGACCACCGGCGAGTCTACCGGCTGGGTGGACGGGGCCGCACCTCGGCCCGCCGTACCCCGCTCCGCCCGGTTCGCGCACGCTCCCCCGGGCCGCGCACCGTGGGGCCGCCGGACCGCCGGGATTTGACACCGCGCGCGCCGGACCGGTTAATGGGAATGGCCTCGACAGAGCGCTCTGCGGGGATGTAGCTCAATGGTAGAGCCTCAGTCTTCCAAACTGATTACGCGGGTTCGATTCCCGTCATCCCCTCTCCGTGCACGTTCGCCCCGGTCCCTCGGACCGGGGCGAACGTCGTTCCCCGGCCGTGGGACCACCGGCGACGGGGCTCGGCGCGTCCCACCGGACCAGCCCGACGACCCGCCACACCGCGCCCCGGTCCTCGTGCACGGGGCGCAGCCCGTGCTCCTGCAGGACGGCGAGCATGGCCGCCGGGGAGTGCACGTAGGCGCGGAAGGGCGTCCCGGACGCGCGGAGACCGAGGTTCTCCAGGGCGGCGAGCACCCGGAGGAGGAGGTGGCCGGGCGGGTGGCTGAACACCAACAGGCGCGTCGCACGGCCCGCGGCGGCACCCAGGAGCCGTGCGTGGTCGGGGTAGCAGCACACCACCCGGTGCAGCACCACGACGTCGTGCGGGGCGACCGCCTCCGGGTCCGCCGCGATGTCCAGCTGCCGCCGCTCCACGCGGGCAGACACGCCGGCGGCCGCGGCCAGCTCCGCGGCGTCGGCCTCGTAGGAGTCCACGAGCTCCAGGTTCGTGGTCCGCGCGGCGCCCCGGCGCAGCAGCTCGAGCTGGATCGCGCCCACGCCGCCGCCGATCTCCAGCACGCTGGTCCCCTCCAGATCCTGGGTGGCGAGGAGCTCCACGACACGCCGGGAGGCACGGTCGAGTCCTCGCCGCCGGTACCGGCGGGCGAGGCGGCGTGCGAAGCGGGGGCCGAAGACGCGCTGGTAGCCGGCCGCGCCGCAGCAACTGGACATGGCTCCAGGCTACGCCGCGGCCCCGGGCACGGTCAGCGCTGGCAGGACGGGCACCAGTAGAGCGTGCGCCCCTCCAGCTCCCCCGCGACCACGGGCGTCCCGCACCGGCGGCACGGCAGGCCCTGGCGCTTGTAGACGAGGTGGGCGTGCTCGGGCCACGCCTGCGCCTCCTCGATCCCCGGACGGTCGGCCGGGTCGGTCGTCACGATCCGGCCCAGCCGCACGCCGGTGCGCATGAGGGCCGCGTTCTCCGCCCACAGCTCCCGCAGCACGGGCTCGTCGAGGGCACGCCCCGGCGTCATGGGGTCCAGTCCGCGGCGGAAGAGCGACTCCGCCCGGAAGATGTTGCCCACCCCGGCCAGGACGGCCTGGTCCATGAGCAGCGCGCCCACCGGGCGGCGGCTGCGCCCCACCGCTGCCGTGAAGGACGCGGGGTCCGCGTCCGGGTCGAGCGGGTCCGGGCCCAGCCTCGCCCGGGCCGCCTCGGCCTCGGCGGAGCTCTCGAGCACGCACAGCGACGGCCCGCGCAGATCGGCCCAGCCCTCGGCCCCGACCAGCCGCACGCGCACCGCCCCCACCGGCGCCGGCGGGACCAGCGGGCCGGTGGGTGCGTCGTCGTCGTCCTCGTGCACCTCCCGCTCACCGATCCGGCGCGGCGCCCCGATCGAGGAGGCGCCGCGGAAGCGGTCGGTGCCGCCGAAGCTCCACGCGCCGTAGAGGCCGAGGTGCGAGCGCAGGACGCGGTCCCCGGCGAAGTCGAGGAACAGCTGCTTGCCGTGGGCCCGCGCCCCCTCGAGCTCGGCGCCGTCCAGGGCGGCCGCCCCGCCGGCGAAGCGCCCCTGCGGGGAGCTCACGGACAGGGCCTGTCCCACGAAGCAGTCGGCGAACTGGCGGGCGAGGCGGTGGACCGAGTGGCCCTCCGGCACTCAGGCCTCCCGGGCGGCCGGGAACTCGCGCGGGCGCAGGTCCTCGAGCTTGCCGGCGACCGTGCCGGTGGACTCGTACTCGCCGATCTGCGCGATCCGGCGCTCGTGGCGCTCGTCGCCGGAGAAGGGCTCCGCGAGGAACGCCCGGACGATCGCCAGCGCCTCCTCCTGGGAGTGCTGGCGGCCGCCGACCGCCACGACCTGGGCGTCGTTGTGCTGGCGCGCGAGCCGGGCGGTGTCCAGGTTCCAGGCCAGGGCGGCGCGGATGCCCTCGACCTTGTTCGCGGCGATCTGCTCGCCGTTGCCCGACCCGCCCAGGACGATCCCGAGGGAGTCGAGCCCCGCGTCCCGGTCCGCCCGGACGGCGCGCGCTGCGCTGATGCAGAACGCGGGGTAGTCGTCGAGGGCGTCGTACTCGGCGGGGCCGTGGTCGACGAGGTCGTAGCCGGCGGCGACGAGCTCCTCGACCAGGTAGCGGGAGAGGTCCAGGCCGGCGTGGTCGGTGGCGATGTGGACGCGCATGGGCGGCGTGCTCCTGGGGTTCGCGTGGAACGGGGCGGGATCGTGGCGGAGGGCCCGCGGAGGCGGACCGGCCGCCCTCCAGCGTAGTGCGTCGCCGCGGCGGGCGCCGAGGACACCGCAGGGCCTCCCGGGGCGGCCGGGAGCCGGCTGACATAATGGGACGATCCCCTGCGGCCCACCGGTCGCGGACGCCCCGACCACGACGCGACCACGACCCCGACCCCGACCCCGACCCCGACGAGAGGACGGCACTGAAGTGCCCGGAACCAACCTGACCCGCCAGGAGGCGGCCGCGCGGGCCGAGACCGTGGCGGTGGACGCCTACGAGGTGGTCCTCGACCTGACCCGCGGCGAGCGCCTCTTCCGCTCCACGACCACCGTGCGTTTCCGCGCGAGCCCGGGCGCCACGACGTTCATCGACGCGATCACCGACGCGGTGCACTCCGTGGTGCTCAACGGCGTGGAGCTCGACCCGGCCGAGGTCTCGGACGGCGTGCGGATCCAACTGCCCGGCCTCGCCCGGGACAACGTGCTGACGGTCGAGGCGGACTGCCGGTACATGAACACCGGCGAGGGCCTGCACCGGTTCGTGGACCCGGTCGACGACGAGGTCTACCTCTACACCCAGTTCGAGGTGGCGGACACCCGGCGGGTGTTCGCCGTGTTCGAGCAGCCGGACCTGAAGGCACGCTTCGCGTTCACGGTCACGGCCCCCGCGCACTGGACGGTGGTCTCCACCCAGCCCACCCCGGAGCCGGTCCCCGCCGGGGACGGCGCCGCCACCTGGTCCTTCGCCCCCACCCCGGTGGTCCCCTGCTACGTCACGTCGCTGATCGCCGGCCCGTACGCGTCCGTGCACGACGAGCTCACCAGCGCCGACGGCCGCACGATCCCCCTGGGCCTGTACGCCCGCCGCTCGCTCATGGAGCACGTCGAGGCGGAGGAGATGTTCGGGATCACCAAGCAGGGCTTCGAGTTCTTCGAGGCGCAGTTCGGGGTGCCCTACCCGTTCGAGAAGTACGACCAGCTGTTCGTCCCGCAGTTCAACGCGGGTGCCATGGAGAACGCCGGCGCGGTGACCTTCGTGGAGCTCTACGTCTTCCGCTCCCGGCCCACGCAGGCCCGGGTGGAGCGGCGGGCCATCACGGTCCTGCACGAGCTGGCGCACATGTGGTTCGGCGACTTCGTGACCATGCGCTGGTGGAACGACCTGTGGCTCAACGAGTCCTTCGCCGAGTTCATGTCCACCCTCGCCGCGGCGGAGAACACCCGGTACACGGACGCGTGGACCACGTTCGCCGCCGGGGAGAAGTCCTGGGGCTACGAGCAGGACCAGCTGCCCACCACGCACCCCATCAAGGCCGAGATCCGCGACCTCGAGGACGTGCTGGTGAACTTCGACGGCATCACCTACGCCAAGGGCGCCTCGGTGCTCAAGCAGCTGGTGGCCTGGGTGGGCCAGGAGCAGTTCATGGCCGGGCTGAACCGGTACTTCCGGGAGCACGCGTGGGGCAGCACCGAGCTGCGCGACCTCATGGTCCGGCTCGAAGAGGCCAGCGGCCGGGACCTCGACCAGTGGGCCGCGAAGTGGCTCGAGACCGCCGGCGTGAACACGCTGGCCCCGGTCCTCGAGACGGACCAGGACGGGATCATCCGCGCCTTCAGGATCCAGCAGACCGCGCCCGAGGAGCACCCCACGCTGCGCCCGCATCGCCTGGCCGTGGGCTTCTACGACCACGACGGGGAGCAGGGCAAGCTCGTACGCACGCACCGGGTCGAGCTCGACGTCGACGGCCCGTCCACGGAGGTGCCGCAGCTGGTGGGCCGGGAGCTGCCGGACCTCGTGCTGCTCAACGACGACGACCTCGCCTACGCCAAGATCCGCCTCGACGAGTGCTCCCTGGACACCGCCCTCACCCACCTGAAGAACTTCGAGGACACGCTCCCGCGCGCCCTCGTCCAGGCGTCCGTGTGGGACGGCGTGCACGACGGCGAGACGCCCGCCCGCCGCTACGTGGAGCTCGTGCTCGGCAACATCGCCCACGAGACGGCCTCGACCGGCATCCAGGTGCAGCTGCGCCAGCTGGACACGGTGCTCGACGGCTACGTGGCCGAGCCCCTGCGCGAGTCCACCGTGCACGCCGCCGCCGACCGGCTCCGCCGGCTCACCGAGGAGGCGGCGGCCGGTTCCGACCAGCAGCTGCAGTTCCTCCGGGCCTTCGCCCGGCACGCCCGCACCGCGGAGCAGCTGGACGTCCTCGAGCAGCTCCTCGACGGGCGGCGCTCCCTGGAGGGCCTGGCGCTGGACACCGACCTGCGCTGGAGCCTGCTGACCGCGCTGTGCGCCGGCGGACGCGCCGGCGACGCGGAGGTGGACAGGATGCTCGCGCAGGACAACACCGAGAACGGCGCGATCGCGGCCGCCCGCGCCCGGGCCTCGATCCCCACCGCCGAGGCCAAGGCCCGGGCCTGGCAGCAGATCATGGTGGACGGGTCGCTGCCCAACTCGATCCAGGACGCGGCGATCGACGGGTTCCGTACGGCCGCCGACACCTCGCTGCTGGCCCCCTGGGCCGAGCAGTACTTCGCGGCGATCCCCGACGTGTGGCGCACCCGCACCCACGAGCTCGCCCAGCAGATCGCGACCGGCATGTACCCGAACATCCCCGCCCAGGAGACGGTCGACGCCGCGGACGCCTTCCTCGCCGGCCTGCCCGAGGACCTGCACGGGCTCCGCCGGCTGGTGCTCGAGCAGCGCGACGCGACCGCCCGCGCGGTGCGCGCGCAGGCCGTGGACGCCGCCTACGAGGTGGCGCGCGCATGAGCGGCGAGCAGCAGCGACCCGGTCCGGGCGGGCGCGGGTCCGGCGAGCCCGGCACCACGCCTCCGGCCGGCCAGGACCCGCGCACCGACCCCGCCGCCGCGGCCCCGCCCGGGGCGCGGTCGTTCGCGGTCGGGGCGCCCCTGTCCCAGCTGCGCCGCCCCGTGCCGCAGGTCGGCGACGAGCGCGAGCAGGCCGAGGCGGGCACGGCGTCGTCGTTCTACGACCAGGTGGGCGGCCACGAGACGTTCGTGAAGCTCGTGCACGAGTTCTACGCCCGGGTGGCCGAGGACGAGCGGTTCCGGGCGCTCTACCCGGAGGACGACCTCGGCCCCGCCGAGGAGCGGCTGCGGATGTTCCTCGAGCAGTACTGGGGCGGGCCGACCACCTACTCGGAGCAGCGCGGGCACCCGCGGCTGCGGATGCGGCACATGCCGTTCCCCGTGGACACGTGGGCGCGCGAGACCTGGCTGACGCACATGCGCGCGGCCCTGGACACCCTGGAGCTCTCCCCGCTGCACGACGGGATCATCTGGGACTACTTCGACCGCGCCGCCCACGCCATGATCAACCGGCCCGGCTGAGGCGCCCCCGGCGCCGAGCTCAGCGCTTGGCCAGGACGTGACCGCCAGGAGTGCTCAGGCGCACCCAGCGGCCGTTCTCCGCGACGGCGACCTGCGCGCCCGGGCGCAGGAACCCGAGCGAGTACGCGGCGAACGCCGCGCCGTCCGGCAGCGGCGCCCCGGTCAGGCGCCCCGCGAGGGGCTCCGCCCACCCGGAGGAGCGGCCCCAGACCTGCGAGCGCACGGTGTCGACGACGGCGGCACCCGCGTCCGTGGGCACGGCCCGGGCGACCTCGGCGATCCCGGCCCGGGCGGCGTCCCGCAGCGCGTCACCGGCGACGGACCCCACCGGGACCCAGCCGCTCAGGGGCGGAGCGATGCCCGGCCACGAGACGTTCGCGTCCGTGGGGGGCAGGCCCACCTCCGTGGCGTCCTGGTCCTGGCGCGGCATCCGGTCGAGGACCCCGCCGAGCGGGACGGTGACGTCCAGGGCCTGCTCCTCGGCCAGCGCGGCGGTGCGCAGACCCAGGACCGTGGGCGTGGTGTCGAGCAGGCCGTGGGGCTCGAGCACGCACACGTAGACCCCGAGGGCGCGCCCGCGCGCCTGGAAGCGCACCGCGCCCTGGGGGTCGACCCCGCGGGCCCGGGACAGGTAGGTCCGCAGGTCGGCGACGTCCCGCGGATCCGTCAGGGGAAGGGACCGGCTCACGGGGCTCAGGCCTCGGCCGGCGCGGGCCGGCGGGCGAAGCGGGTCGGGGCGTCCGACCACTGCTCGAGCAGGCTCCGCTGGGTGTCGTCGAGGCGCACGGGCCGTCCGGAGTCGCGGTCGATGACCACGACGACCGTCTGGGCCACGGCGTAGACCCGGGAGCCGTCCTCCTCCTGGACCGCGTAGTCCAGCACGAAGCTCGACCCGCCCACGGCGGAGACCCACACGCGCACGGACACCGGCTCGGCGCGGTAGAGCAGCTGCTCCGTGTACTCGACCTCCTGCCGGCCGATCACGGTCATGCGGTCCCCCAGCAGGGTGCGGAACGTGGCGCCCTCCGGGACACCGCCGGCGGCGCCGCCGGGCAGCGGCCGGGCCATGAGCCGGACCCGGGCGTCCTCGAGGTACTGGAGCATGGTGACGTTGTTGACGTGACCGTAGCTGTCGATGTCGCCGAAGCGCATCTGGATGGGGATCAGCAGCGAAGACATGCCCCCCATCCCATCACACCGGGGCGCGCCCCGGCGCGACCGGCTGCGTGGCTAGAGTGAAGGCCATGACCTACAGCCCGATCCCGGACCCCACACAGGCGCTGCTCGACATGCTCGACCTCGCGGACGGGGGTGGCGCGCGCACACTCGAGGACATCTACGTGGGCCACTCCATCTCCCCCGCGCGCGGCCGGGTCTACGGCGGGCAGGTCCTGGCGCAGGCCGCGACCGCCGCCATGCGCACCGTGGAGCCGGAGCGGATCATCCACTCCCTGCACGCGTACTTCCTGCGCGCCGGGGACGTGTCCCAGCCGATCACCTTCGGGGTGGAGCGGATCCGGGACGGGCGGTCCTTCTCCGCCCGCCGCGTGCACGCCTACCAGGACGGGCGCGCCATCCTCTCGGCCATCGCGTCCTTCCAGGTCCCGGCCCAGGGCCTGGACCACCAGGACGAGTCGCCCCAGAACCTGCCCGACCCCGAGTCCCTGCCGAGCGCCGTGGAGCTGCTGGGCCACGTCGACGCCCCCGAGGCGCAGGCGATCGCCCACGAGCGGCCCTTCGACATGCGCTACATCACGGAGCCGATCTACTTCAAGCCGGACTCCCGGGGGGAGCCGTTCAACGCGGTGTGGATCAAGACCCTCAAACCGCTGCCGGACGACCCGAACATCCACCGAGCGGCGCTCGCCTACGCCAGCGACTACACGCTGCTCGAGCCGATCCTGCGCCTGCACGGCAGGACGTGGATCGAGCCCGGCATGAACATCGCCTCGCTCGACCACGCGATGTGGTGGCACCGGGAGACCCGCGCGGACGAGTGGCTGCTCTACGTGCAGTCCTCCCCCAATGCCTCCTCGGCCCGCGGCCTCGGCGTGGGCCGGATGTTCTCCCGGGACGGCCGGCTCGTCGCCACGACCGCCCAGGAGGGCATGATGCGCTTCCCGGAGTTCTCCTAGCGGCACCGGCGCGCGCCGGTCCAGTGCGCGCCGGTCCAGTGCGCGCCGGTCCAGTGCGCGCCGGTCCAGTGCGCGCCGGTCCAGTGCGCGCCGGTCCAGTGCGCGCC
>NZ_BAAGPL010000024.1:39389-63868 GCF_054784195.1 Kocuria himachalensis | reverse complement strand
ACCGGACGGGCCCCTTCGGCGTCTCGAGGAGTCCGGGCCCGGTCCTGCGTCAGTCGCGGGTGAGGCGGCGGTGGGTGACGCGGTGCGGCCGCGCGGCGTCGGCCCCGAGGCGCTCCACCTTGTTGGCCTCGTAGGCCTCGAAGTTGCCCTCGAACCAGTACCACTGGTCCGGCTCCTCGTCGGTGCCCTCCCACGCGAGGATGTGGGTGGCGACCCGGTCGAGGAACCACCGGTCGTGGGAGACGACCACGGCGCAGCCCGGGAACTCCAGCAGCGCGTTCTCCAGGGAGCCGAGGGTCTCGACGTCGAGGTCGTTGGTGGGCTCGTCGAGCAGCAGCAGGTTGCCGCCCTGCTTGAGGGTCATGGCCAGGTTCAGCCGGTTGCGCTCTCCGCCGGACAGCACCCCCGCCTTCTTCTGCTGGTCGGGTCCCTTGAACCCGAACGCGGAGACGTAGGCGCGCGAAGGCATCTCGACGTTGCCGACGTTGATGTAGTCGAGGCCGTCCGAGACGACCTCCCACAGCGACTTGCTGGCGTCGAGGTTCGCGCGGTTCTGGTCCACGTAGGAGATCTTGACGGAGTCGCCGATCCTCAGCTCCCCGCCGTCCAGCTCCTCGAGGCCCACGATGGTCTTGAACAGGGTCGACTTGCCGACGCCGTTGGGGCCGATGACGCCCACGATGCCGTTGCGCGGCAGGGAGAAGGACAGGCCCTTGATGAGGCTGCGGTCCCCGAAGCCCTTCTGCAGGTCCTTCGCCTCGATCACGAGGTTGCCCAGGCGGGGCCCCGGGGGGATCTGGATCTCCTCGAAGTCCAGCTTGCGGGTCTTCTCGGCCTCGGCGGCCATCTCCTCGTAGCGGGCCAGGCGGGCCTTCGACTTCGCCTGGCGGCCCTTGGCGTTGGAGCGGACCCACTCCAGCTCGTCGGCGAGGCGTTTTGCCTGCTTGGCGTCCTTCTTGCCCTGCACCTCCATGCGGGCGCGCTTGGTCTCGAGGTAGGCCGAGTAGTTGCCCTCGTAGCCGTACAGTCGACCGCGGTCGACCTCGCAGATCCACTCGGCCACGTGGTCGAGGAAGTACCGGTCGTGGGTCACGGCCATGACCGCGCCGTGGTAGTCCTTCAGGTGCTGCTCCAGCCACAGCACGGACTCGGCGTCGAGGTGGTTGGTGGGCTCGTCGAGGAGCAGGAGGTCCGGCTTCTGCAGCAGCAGCTTGCACAGGGCCACGCGGCGGCGCTCGCCACCGGAGAGGACCTTGACGTCGGCGTCCGGCGGCGGACAGCGCAGGGCGTCCATCGCCTGCTCCAGCTGGGAGTCGAGGTCCCAGGCGTTGGCGGCGTCGATGTCCTCCTGGAGCTTGCCCATCTCCTCCATGAGGGTGTCGAAGTCGGCGTCCGGCTGAGCCATCTCCTCGGAGATCGCGTTGAAGCGGTCGACCTTCGCCTTGATCTCGCCCACGCCCTCCTCGACGTTGCCGAGGACGGTCTTCTCCTCGTTCAGCGGCGGCTCCTGGAGCAGGATGCCGACGGTGTAGCCGGGGCTGAGCCGGGCCTCGCCGTTGGACGGCTGGTCGAGGCCGGCCATGATCTTGAGGATGGTGGACTTGCCGGCCCCGTTGGGCCCCACGACGCCGATCTTCGCGCCGGGATAGAACGACATGGTGACGTCGTCCAGGATGACTTTGTCGCCCACGGTCTTGCGGGCCTTGGACATTGTGTAGATGAATTCCGCCATGCCCTCAAGGCTACCCCGCTCCGCGGCGGCCGACGGGCGGCCGCCGGGCGCGGACGGAGCGGGGGCGGAGCGGGGGCGGCGGCACCGCGCCCCGGCTCCGGCCCTGCTCCGGGACGGCTTCGTCCGGGGGCTGCTCAGGTGGCGGCGGGCTGGCGCCGCGAGCGCCGGCCCGGGCCCGCAACGCTCCCGAGGAGCTCGCCCGTCTCGGGGTCGACCTCCTCCGGGACCGCCGGATCCCCGTTCTCGCCAGAGGTGTCCTCGCTCTCACCCGACGGGTCGGCCCGCGTCGCCGCCGGACGGTCCGGGGAACCGGTCCCCGTGGCGTCCTCGGGCTGGGCGGCGGGTTGGTCCCCCGCCTGGTCCGCGGTGGGCGAGGAGCTCACGGTGCGCTGGAAACATGCCGTGCCGAGCGCGAGGTCGTGCCCGATGGACACCGCGTCCACGTCCACGGCCGTGTTCCGCCCGTGCTCGCCCTCCCGGAACCGGACCTTGAGCTTGCCGACCACCAGCACGGGCTGGCCCTTCTTGACACTGGTCAGTGCGTTGAGCCCCAGGGAACGGAACGCCTGGACGGAGAACCAGTTGGTGTGCCCGTCCCGCCACGAACCTGCCTGCTGGTCGAACCAGCGCGGGGTGGAGGCGAGCCGGAAGGTCACCACCACGGTGCCGTCGGGCAGGTTGCGGGACTCGGGATCCGTGGCGACGTAGCCGCGGACGGTGATCTGCTCGGTCATCGGGAACTCCTCTGGACGGCGGCCGTTCCGGCCGGTGCTGGCCCCGGTGGCGGGGTGCACCCAGCGTCCTGCCGGACCGGGGGCCGCCGCGGCGGGGAAGCCCCGGTTGTGGACGGCAGCCGTCCGCGCGTCCGGGGACCGCGTCCTGTGCAGTGCGACCGCCGCTCGGGCGCGCCACGGCGCGCGAGCGCCCGTCAGTCGATGTCGGCGGCGTTCCAGGAGATGACGGCGAGGGGCTCTCGGCGCCTCTCCTGCTCGTGGGAGCACGCCCAGCACCACGGGCCGTGGAGGGGTGGGGCGCCGCACTGGCAGAGTCGGATTCGGGCCATCGGACTCACCTCGATGTTCGTTGCAGTGGCCTGGCAGGTGGCGGCCTGCCGGAAGTCATCCTGCGCGGGTGTCCTCACCCCTACTACCGGCGCGGGAGCTCCTGTGGATGCAGCGGAGATCGATCTCTCGTGGCCCGCACGGCGGCCGGCCCGCCGGAGCGGGAGCCGTTTCCCCCGGTTCCGCAGGACGCCCCGCGGACCGGGGCCCTTCCTCCGGCCGGCGGGGCGTCGCCCGCGGGCGTCGGCAGGGACGTCCCGACGGCAGGGAACCGGTGGTGCCGGTGCAGTGCGGCCCCCGGGCCGGGTGCGGCGGTCGGCGCCGAGGCGCTCTCGCGTGACCCGGCGCCGCGCACCGCTGCCTGCCCGCGGGGCGCCCCGCGTGGCTAGGCGGCGTGCCCCGGCTCGACGACGATGCAGTCCTCCCGGAAGTCGAGGTGCATGCAGTGCAGGTCGACGACGCCCCGGGTGATCGCCTCCAGTTGCTGCGGGTCGATGTCCGGGCCGACGTGCCGCACGATGAAGTCCCGGGTGTCCTCCGCGGCCTCCTCCACCGTGTCGTAGTGGTAGTAACGGGCCCCCCTGCCCGTCCACTGCCTGATGATGGTGACGCTCATGGTTCCTCCCCCTGAATCGGATCCGGACGCGTGGTCCGGGGCCGCCCCGGGCACCCCGTCCGGGAACTGCGGCCGTCCCGGCGGGCTGCCGCCGAGGTCGTCGCCGAGGTGCTTCCCCGGGTCGCCGTCCGTCCTGGCGCGGACGTCGGGTGACCGGATCTCCGCACCCCTCGCTGTGCTACTTAACGTATGCGAATTCACAGGGTGGTGCTTGTCCACACTTTCGCCACCTCGTGGGCCGCTGGGAGACGGAGGAGGCGCGGTGGGTCGCCGGCGAGGTGGTCCCGGACACGAGACGACCCCGCGCCACCGGCAGTGATGCGGTGGGGCGGGGTCGCAGCGGTGCCCCAGGAGGGAGTCGAACCCCCGACCAAGAGATTACCGATCGGGGGTTTACGTTGGGTGTCTGCACATCCCTGGACATGACATCCGCCGCACGATCATAGGGATACCGGGTGATTTGCCATGACGCTACCTGACGGCACATTCCGGTGTTTTCGTTGGGTATTCGTTGGGTGCATGCGCCATTTAGCTTGCGTGCGAGCTCTAGTCGTCGAGGACGTCGTACGGGTGCCGCCAATCCGACTCGTCCCGCAGGATCGGCTGCACCCATGTCTCGGGTATGAACACGTCAAGAATGCCGAGCGAGCCACAGTCGCGCCAGAACTCTACTAAAGGGCCGCGCTCCGTCATCAGCACCTTGCCATCCACCACGACTACCCCGAGGACGGTGGGGATGCGGGCACGCCCATAGGGCTCCTTGTTGTATGGGTAGCGGCTCGCACCAGCGCCCGGCGTCATGCCCGGCGCTGATGCGGCCGCTGCTGCGTCGAACTGTTCGGTGGTGAGAGTCATGCAGGCAGGCGTACACGCCGGCGCGGACACGCTAACTAACCCGTCGAAACCATGCCGACAGGCACTCAGCAAGCGCCTGGCCCGCCGATTGGCTCACCGTGGACGAGGGCGAACTCTACGAGGGTCCCGAGTTCGCAACCGTGACGACGAGTTCGGCGTGAAGCTCATGTGGACCCCAGACGAGATCCGCTTCGGGCTGTCCAGTGACACGAGCATCGACATGCTGACCCGCGCCGAATTGCTGGGGCTACGCTCGTCCATCGACAAGGCCCTCCTCGCTGAGGAGAAGCTCACCGACTGACACCTCTTAAACGGATAAGGCCCCCGGCAACCATGCCGGGGGCGCACCCGTGAGGCTATAGCACTAGGAAAAATAACGAGCCAATGACATCTCGAAAATACTCTCAGGTAGTGACGCCACAATAACGGCATGCCATACAAACTGGCTCAACTACCCAGCGCGTCATGGGCGCCGATAAGCTGATTCGTATAGCAAATTATTTGTACCCGGAAAGGATGTACTGACACTACACATTACCGCCTCATCGGGCATCGTCATCACTGACAACATAGCGTGCCACAAATGCCTATCGTCTCGCCCAGAAGATAGAGCGCATCACGCTCTAGGCGCTCCTGAACGCATGGCAGGAAGTCAAAATGAATACTTCAGAGACACGCTCACACACTCGGCGCCTGCGCCTTTCAGCAGCAGCTCTGTGCGTGGGTGCCTTGATTCTACCCGCAGCGGCTATTACGCCTGCGGAAGCGGCCGTAACTCATTACGGATGCACCATGAGTGCTAAAACACCCAAGGATTCAACCAAGGGAATCGACTACCGCCAAACAATCACAATTAGCGCCCATGTCACCTGCAAAAAAGATACTAAAGTGCAAGTGGCGTTTCAGGCTTACGAAAACGACGGCCCCCCTAATGCCAAGAACGATCGTATCGGCGGATGGAGACTCTCCCCCGCAGATAATGCGAATCCGAATTGGAAGTGGGTAAGAAAGGATACGTCGACTGTTTTTGAAGTCACTCTCCGCACAGTGGACTGGGACGACGACAATATAGGAGATTTCTTCCATCGACCAAAGTTTAGAATCGTTCTAAACGACGAATATTGGTCCACCTGGTCCAAAGAGGCTGAGTCGCCCATACTGCGCCTACCTTGGGATGGCTGATATCCACAGCCGACACTTGATCTGCCACGGACATCAACAATAAGATTCACCCAAAATGAACCATTCAATGACAGAGGTTTCATCATGCCCAGCAACCAGGGCCTCCAAAAACGGATCAGGCCTGCCGTGCGCAGAATAGCCCTCATTTCCGCCTTAGGTTTCGCCGCCACCGCTGGCCCCCTAGCCGTTGCACCAGCGGCCGAAGCAACAACGACGCGGGGCGGATGCACGCTCCACCCGCTGACGCCCATTGTCGCCCCGGATCCAGACCCGAAGGACGGCGAGTGGAGGATTAACTACCGAATAAGTTTGGATTGTGCAGCAGATCGACGTCTTAAAGTTCAGCAAGAAATTTATGTAGTTACACCCCGTCGATCCATGAGAAAGGGTGACACAACACACACTCGCACCTTTAAGGACACCGGAGGACAATTCAGATTAAACACGATAAGCAGACTCCCGGACACAGGAGCCGAACGCGAGGACGTGTATCACAGGATCCGATTCATCACCCGATCCCGCGACGGCAAATGGGATAGTGGCTGGACTGAGTGGGATAATAGTAAGACAGCCACCTTCAAACACAATAAATAGAAATCCATCCACGTAAAGATGGCAGGGCCTTGGAGAAACACACCTCAGAGGCCCTGCCAACATTTTCGGGAGAATTGCTGGCAGGGCCCCGGCCTATTTACGTTTTATCGGCGTACGCCCAGTACCCCTGTGCCCGCAACTGCTCCTGGACGACAAACGTGTTGCGAATAATGTCCATCCACGCCCCGAAGTGCTTCCGATCATGCAGGTGCTCATGCGCCCAGTCATGGACTGCCATCGACCAAGCGTTGTAGTCATCCCACCGCTCCTGATTGAACTCCACCATCCACCTCGGCACAGCCGGTCTCATCTCGTCCGGTTTCCGCTGAGGGCGAGCCATTACGCGGCCCCGTCGTCGACAATGCGGTAGCTACGCGGCCCCGTGGGCTCCTCCTCGGAACGTCCGCGCCGGGATCCCCTCGAGGTGTCCTCCACAAGCGGGATGCCCAGAGACCTCACCAGCCGGTCGAGCGTTGCCCGCTGACCGGCTGTTGCTGCTCGAGCCACCACACGGCCCACTGATCAATCAGCGTGCCGCCTATTGGATCTTACAAGAATTCACGCATGGGTCCCCCAATAACCTCGGGCGCGTAGCTCGTCCTGCGTCGCGTAGATATTGCGGGTTAGCTCGACCCATGCCCCGTAGTGCTCCCACTGGAACAGGTTCTCCTTGATCCAAGCGCGGACCGCTGTGGACCACTCCCGGAATCCCCCGGGCCAGTCTTCCGGGCGAAACTCCACCACCCACCGGGGAACGGCTGGTCCCTGCTCCGCCGCGCTCCGTTGCCGGCGTGCCATTAGTGCCCCCTGATCCGTAGAGCGTTAGAAACAACGTCCATCCAGGCACCCAGGTGCTCGGATGCGGACAGGTTCGCGTCCGCCCAGTCAAAGACGGTGCGCTGCCACGCCCCATAGCCCTCATCGGAGTCGCCCCAGCGAGCGGAGTCGAACTCCACCACCCAACGCGGGACAGCCGGACCCATTTCGTCTTCCCTGCGCTGCCGAACCGCCATCAGGACCCGTCCTCTACGATGCGGAACGAGCGCGGCCCCTGCGGCTCGTCGCCCTTCCCGCGACGGGTGCCCCGGGAGGTCCCCTCCACCAGAGGGATACCCAGGGACCGCACCAGCCGGTCAAGGGTCTGACGTTGCATGCGGGCCTCCCTCAACAGAGGATTCACCACCCGCCCCTGAGGCGACGTCTCCGTGAGCGGCTGGTCTGCCGCCTCACTCTCCAAGCGGTCAAGCGTGTCCATCACCCGGCACGCCTCAATCAGTACGGCCTCTTCGGCTGGACTCAGTTCGTAGTCGTCCAACACTCGTCGCCAAAATCGTTGACCAGCGGCACCCAGGTTTCGGGGTGCCCGCCTTCTCTTATTAGTCATGCTTAGTTCCTCCATAAACTTTCAATCACTATTGCTTCACAGCCCTATTCGGCCCTTAGGTACCGTTCTCCCCGCTATTAGACGGGCTGATATCCGTTACAGCGAGCCAAAATGCTGAACCGCCCAACGCCGATCTAACGGCCTGAAATCCGCGCAACTTAGCCTGCATACCATTAGGGTCCCGCCAAGCCCCCTGGGCGTCTCTAAGAGCCGTACAGGGGCAAACTTCCACGGTTCGACACGGGGATATCGGCTCAGTGCCGTGGGTGAGCCAACCCCCAGTACGGGGGGCTCTGGTGGGGGCCACCCTTTCGTCTTTTACCCGTCTCGTGTTTAGTCGGCGGTGCGCTTGTACCATTCGCGGGTTGTCACTGGCTTTTCTATTCCTGCCGATGTCCCATTACCGGGTTGTGGTCGTGCTGCGCCTGGTGCTGGTCGTCGTGCCGCTCGTGTGGCTCTGCCAATGGCGTTCGCGGTGTTGCCTGTTCGTCGTGTTGACTCGATGTGCTGTTGTGCTGCGAGCTTCGCTCTGTAGTCGTTGGCATTCATCGACCCTCTTGATGCATTGCACCTTCGACAGCAGGGTTTGATCTCTCCGAGCACGTGTCCGCCTGCTGCTACGGGCTCGACGTGATCGGCTTCGCAGGAGTTGGGCAAGCCTGGTGTGGTGTAGTCCAGTGCTGCCCCACAGAGCCAGCATGGGAGGTTGGCCTTCCGCCATCGGCGCTTGTGCCTGTCCCGGTATTCCTTCCACGTTCGGTGCTGCCTGTTGATGGTCATGTGTGGTGCCTGTGGTGCATGTGGTCTCCGTGGGCATAGGCAGTGCCCCAGGTGTACGGGTCACCTGGGGCACTGCGGTCTACTGCTGGGGGTGGTCGTTAGTTGACGACTACCCGGCTGCCACGCTTAGCGGGCTGGGACTGCTCCAGGTTCTCGGGGTCCTCGGGGTCCCACTCGATCTGGCGGATGCCGTACCCGTTGTGCACCTGCTTGATCTCCATAGGCCGGGGTGCCCGGTATGCCTGCGTGTCATCCAGGTCAGCCGGGGCGACGATCTCCACTCCGAGTGCGAGGAGCGCGGACCAACGGCGGCAAGTGCCGTCCACCTTCGCCCATGCCTCGTATACGCGGCGTCGGTGTGCGTCTCCGGGGTTGGTGGCGAGCGGGATGACTCGATCCGGGGTTGCGCCGGCCCAGCCTGCGAGGTTCGCGGCTTCGGTGAGGACGGTAAGCGACTGGTCCAGGGTCGCGGCGTGCTGCTGCGCCTCGAGCCAAGCAACCCGATCCTTCTGCGTCATCTTCACGACTGCGCCCGCGTCGGTCTCGGGGTCCACGGTGGTCGCGGCCTTCGTGAACTTCTGTGCGGCGTCGTTGAAGGTCGCGGCGGCGGCTTCGTAGACCTCGGCGGCGACCTCGCTGTATGCCTTGTATGCCTCCGCGTAGATGACATCGGCAACGCCGTTGCGGACGGTGGCGGTTTCTACGGGGCTGGTGCTGGCTGCGGCGAGGGCGAGGACGTGGAACGTCTGGAGGTCCTTGGAGTCACAGAGGACGGCTTCTGCCACGAGAGGGGCGAGGTTGTGGTCCACAGCCTGATAGCGGCTCCAGGATGCGGCGATGGCGTCGAGGGCCTGGCACTGGGTTCCGGTGGCGTCGAGGACAGCGCTGGTCTTGGCGAGGTACTGGGAAAGGTGAGCGGCGGTGATGGTGTTCAAGTTGTTCTCCTCAGAAGTTGTTGTTGTTGAGGGCGGCGCCGACGATGGCCGCAAGCGCGGCGTCGTCGTTAAGCGCTATGGGGCGGGCCTGCTGCCGTGGTGCCTGGTGGTCGCCTAGCTTCTCTTCGTGCTCGTCCTGGTTTGCGTTCTCGAGCGTCTTGCGGAGCAGGGTCTCGATGTCGTTGTTACGGGTCACGCTGCGTTCCTCCGGTTGGTCTCAATGGCGTCTGCGATGTCATTGGCGAGCTTCCATGCGCCGGCTTCGGTGAGCGTGCACAGAAGCTTGTTATTGGCGAATACTGCGGTTCCGGTTTCGGTGCCGCCATCAGGGTCCGTGATGAGCGCCGGGATTGCCTTTATGCCTTCGGATTCCGTACGGGTCCGGTTGTAGAACGAGGGCTTAGAGACGAACACTGGTGTCCTTTTCGTGTATCTCGGCTAGATCGACTAAGCGGTCTGCCACTTCGTAGATGTCTGCGTGCGGGATGAATACGGAGTTGGAACCGCGCCTGAGCCATACCCCGGGAACCTTCGCCCCGTTCGCGCCTTTGTGAAAGGCGTAGTAACGGATGTGGGTTTCTCCGGGCGTAAATTGCGTCATGAGGCTTTACCCGTTGATGAGGTTTGCGGCGGCTGCGATGATGGCTGCAGCGATACCGATGATGGGGCTCACGATGATCTTCACGCGGCCCACCCGGTGGCCCGATTTGTGTACTGCGCCGTGCTCGCCAGTGCCGCCGCCTTGAGCGTGTCCGCCCACTCGCCTACGACATCGAGCGGGAGCCACCCGCCCGCGTTGCCCGGGGATGTGAACCTGATGCCGGGCCTTCCGGGACCGTTCGCTGACGGCTCGAAGTTCCACGTTGCGGCTTGGTATCCCCGGAAATACTCCCGGTAGTGGTACAGCTCCATTAGTTCCCTCTCTTGAGTAGCTTCCGCATGCGCGAGCGGTAGTAGTTGGCTGCAGCGTGCTGACCCCTGTTGTCTGCTCGCTCTATGGCTCGGATGATGCGGAGCGCGGTGGTCATGCGGCGCCCAACTCATATGCGTCATGGCGCGGACAGAGCTTCGATGAAGGATCTGCCACCTCGGAACACCCGAAGGTGTGGCACAGGATCGGAGGTAACCCCGTCAGTGGCGAGTCATTCCGCACCGTGTTTCTTGGCGTACGTGGAATGTCAGCAACAGGCCAAGATGTAACTTCCTTGTCTAAGGCCTCGCCTCTCCTCTCTCTCACCTCTCCTCCGTCGGTCACGCGGCTGTCACGTGACACACGTTCAAGAGTGGAATTGACCTCCCCCGTCTCGTGGTCGACCTCGAGGCTCTGCTTGTGTTTGGCGCGGGACTTGGCTTGGCGCTTGCGGTCGTTCTCCCTCCGAGATTCCAGTGTTGCTTCGAGCTTGGCTGCACTGGTTTGGTATTTCCGGTACTCGGTGAGGAGCCAGCCGTTGTCCGTTTTCTCCATGAGCCCAGAGGCGATTAATTCCTGCACGTCGGTTGCCTTGGCCCTCGGGATCAGCTCGAGGTCGTCGCGTTCGATCACGCCGTCCGTGCGGTTCTCCACGCACCAGGCGGTGGACGTCACTAGGAGCCTGTGTGCGGCATCAGAAAGCCGGTGAACACGGCGGTCCATCAAGTAGTGACACGGATACCTAGAATCCACAGGTGCCCCCTCTCGGCATGGTCGAAGGCGTTCCCTCGCATAGATCGTTTGACCTTGTTCCACGTTGCTGTATGGTGATCAGTAGTTGTCATCGTTAGCCTTCCCAGGCCTATCGGTGGTATGGGCCTGATGCGCTTGCTTGCCGGCGTAGCATCGGGCCCTTTGTCTTTCTTCATCCACATTCGCGGCTGCTTCATTACCCGTGGGATCTGCGTATTTGATCGCGCTTACTAGTTGTACTGCCCAGGGAGGTTGGTTGAGGTGCGGCGACTTATCATCGTCGGTTGATGCATGAGGAGGGCCTCCTGCGTTGGAGTGGAGCTGTCTAGGTTCCGCATCCGACGAGGAGGCCCTCGATGTCCCACGCTAATGCCGCGCTCACGCCACGCCAACGCCTGCGGATCGCGCGTTTGATCGTCGACGACGGATGGCCGGTGGCCCACGCTGCAGCCTTCTTCCACGTCGCTTGGCCCACGGCCAAGCGTTGGGCCGACCGCTACCGGGCCATGGGTGCGGCCGGGATGGGCGACCGGTCCTCGCGCCCGCACCGGTCCCCGACCCGCACCAGCCCGCCGGCGGTGAAGAAGATCGTGGCCCTGCGCTGGCGCCGGCGCCTGGGGCCGGTAGCCATCGGCGCGATTCTGGGGATGCCGGCTTCCACCGTGCACGCGGTGCTGGTGCGGGCGAAGGTGAACCGGCTCCACCACATCGATGTGCGCACCGGGGAGGTGGTCCGCCGCTACGAGCACGACAAGCCCGGGGCGATGATCCACGTGGACGTGAAGAAGTTGGGAAACATCCCCGACGGCGGCGGGTGGCGCTACGTCGGCCGCGCCCAGGGCAGTCGCAACCGGCAGCTCACGCCGGGGACCGGGCGGTCGGCCAACCACAAGCCGTTGCTGGGCACCGCGTTCGTGCACACGGTCATCGATGACCACTCGCGGGTTGCCTACGCCGAGATCCACGGTGATGAGACAGCGGCCACCGCGGTGGGCGTGCTCTACCGGGCGGTGTCGTGGTTCGCCGCCCGCGGGGTGGCCGTGGAACGGGTCCTGTCGGACAACGGCTCCGCCTACCGCTCTCGGACCTGGCGGGCGGCCTGTACGGAACTGGGCATCACCGTGAAGAAGACCCGCCCGTACCGGCCCCAGACCAATGGCAAGATCGAGCGCTTCCATCGGACCCTGGCCGAGGGATGGGCCTTCTCCCGTCATTACCCGACCGAACACGCCCGTCGGGCGGCGCTACCGGGTTGGCTGCATCACTACAACCACCACCGGCCCCACACCGCAATCGGCAACCACCCACCCATCACCCGATTGACCAACCTCCCTGGGCAGTACAACTAGTCGCGGGTCAGGATTGAATGTGCCTTTGCCGATCTGCTCGGCCACACGCTTGGCCTTGGATCGGCTGATGGGCTGCCCCTCGTCCCGGTAGTAGTCGAAGATTGCTTGCGCTGCGTCTTTCAGAGAGCGCGTTTGGGTAGGGACTTCGAGCAAGTGCCCTGCTCTCTCCCGAGGAAGCCTCAGGGGTTAGTGCTGCTAGTTCGTCTCCCGCCGGCCCTCCTGGAGCCACTGCTCCAAGTCGCTTGGCATGTAGAAAACGAGGTGACCCCTCTTGATATAGACGGGGCCGGTACCGCGGTGGCGCATCTGCGCTAGTGCCTGCTCGCTGAGACCGAGCCATGCCGCAACGTCCTTGCTGCGGACGGGCTTCTCGATTGTGTCCATCTGTGTGATTCACCTCCGACCTTCACGTTTTCAGGTATGGTTACCTGACTAAACTTCACGTTACTTGGTGGGAGATCGCATGTCAAGTAGCTAGATATGAAAACCTCACTTTTTTTCAAGTTCGGTACTCTGGACACATGACACAGACCATGCCGCAGCTCATCGGGGACCACATCCGGGCATTACGCCAGGCCCACGGCCTCACGCTTGATGACATCGCGACGGCTGGCAAGCGTTTCGGCGCGAAATGGAGTCCCAGCAGGGTCCGCAGGATGGAACTGGGCGAGGGTTCAATCACGGTCGAAACACTGCTGCTGCTCGCGCTTGCATTGTCGACAACGACCAAAGCTCGGGTGACTCCTTCCGACCTCCTGCAGACGAACCTCACAGTCGAGTTGACTCCACCTTTGGAACTCAATAACGAGGAACTGCAGGACGTCCTGCTCGGGCGGTTCGCCAATCCGGACGACTACGCCCTCGACACCAATGATGAGCATCTAATGGCGGCCATCAGGAAGTCGTTGGCGACTATTGACGTATTCATCGATGTCCTAGGCGAAGACGTCACCCGCGAGACGGTTAAGGATGGATGGGCGCAGTACGGCCTGGCCGATCAGCGCGCGAGCAAGAAACTGGGCGTCAGTGACACGACGTTGCTCGCGTGGTCGATCAAACTTTGGGGGCATCCGCTGTCGGTCGAAGCTGAAAGCCGCGCCGGGGACGATGCGACTCCACAGGCGAAAGGCCACCACACTCGGGCGCTCATCCAGGAGCTTTCCGAAGCCATGAGGGAACAGTGAGCCCGCGCCCTCCCCTGCCCATCGGTGCCCACGGTCGCATCAGTATCACGACCTCACCGAGTGGTGCCTACGTCGCGAAGGCCAGGTTCCGGGACTATGACGGGCGCACCAGGCTGGTTGAGCGTGCCGGTAAGTCGAAGGCCGCAGCCGAACGGGCTCTCAAGCAGTCATTCACAGACAGGGCTATCCCGTCCGGGGATGAAATCAACGGCGACATGCGGATTCAGGCCCTAGCTGCTGCTTGGTGGGTTGGGTTCGTGGACAGGGACAAAGCGCCGGCCACGGTCCGCCGCTACCGCGAAGTCTTGGACAGCTACATCCTCCCCAAACTCGGCGGTGTCCGCATCAGAGAGGCATCTGTGGGGCTGCTGGACAACGCACTGAAGTCCATCTCGGAGAGGCACGGCGCATCAACGGCGAAACTCTGCCAAACGGTGCTGCGGCAGATGTTCGCCCTTGCGGCCCGTCGCGGTGCTGTCCCCACGAACCCAATGCGGGACGTGGAGCCCGTGAGCGTCCCCAGGAAGGATGTTCAAGCACTCACGGTCCCTGATGTCCACGAGCTGCGTTCCAGAGCCACAGGGGACGTTTTGGACGTCTTGGACGTCCTGCTCGCGACTGGTGCCCGCATCGGTGAGGTGCTGGCGATCCGGTGGCAGGACGTAGATCTCGGGCCGGGCAAGCCGCGGGTGTCGATCACCGGAACCGTCATCCGCTCCCCCGCCGGGCTCGTGCGGCAGGACAGACCCAAGTCCCAGGGGTCAATGCATCGGCTGTATCTACCGGACTTCGGCGCTGACGTCTTCCGCCGCCGGCAACGAACCTCCGACTTCGTATTCCCCAGTGCTGCGGGGACGCTATGGGAGCCGACCAACTTCCGGAAGGTGTGGCGGGAGGCCATGAAGGCGGCAGGTTACGGGCACGTCAACCCGCACCTCATCCGTGCCACAGTGGGCACCCGTCTAGCAAGGGCTTCCGGTGTGTCTGCTGCATCTGCGCAGCTCGGCCACTCGTCCGAGGCGATCACCATCAAGCACTACGTCGAGAAGCTGGCGGACGCCCCTGACGCGACAGACGCGCTTGAGGTCTTCGGCAAATAAACGTTGGGTTAGTGATGGATCGACCGCCTCCGACCAAATAACGAACCCCCTCCCACTGGCATCTTGCCTAGTGAGAGGGGGTTTATTGTGCCCCAGGAGGGAGTCGAACCCCCGACCAAGAGATTAGAAGGCTCCTGCTCTATCCACTGAGCTACTGGGGCGGGCCGCCCGGGACCGCGTCCCGGGCACCGCGGTCGAGTTTACCAACTCGCCGGGGCGGCACCGGTCCCTCAGATCACGGCGCTCTGCACGAGGGGCTGGTAGCGGCCGCGGAAGAGCCGTCTGGTCGCCGGGTCGATGAACCACAGGTACACGCCGTAGGAGAGGGCGACGACCGCCGCGATCAGCCGGCCGGAGCTGAGGTCCAGGTCCAGGTACGGGAAGACGTCGAGCTGGTCGGAGACGGCGTAGATCATGAAGAAGACGGTGAGGAAGAACAGGATGTCGACCTGCCAGTCGCTGCGGATGCCCGTGACGGCGAACAGCGGGATGAGCCACACCACGTACCAGGCCTGGATGATCGGGGAGAACACCACGATCGCGGCGAACGCCCAGGTCAGCCGGCGGATGATCCGCTCGTCCCGGCCCACGAACATCAGCCAGAGGACGACGGGCACCGCGAGGGCCTGGCCGACCGAGTGGGTCACCTCCCGCCACTGGCCCGAGTCGGCGCCCACGGCCGCGGCCAGGGTGGTGGCGAGCAGGCCGGCGAGGCCCACCGGGGCGTACCAGATGGACACCGTGCCGGGGGTGGACATGGCGGCGACCCAGCCGAAGCCGAAGCCGTTGACCTCGCCCATCAGCCAGAGCAGGGCCACCGAGTAGGCGAGGACCAGGAACCAGACCGCGAAGCGCCGGGTCCACGAGGCGCTCCTGCCCGCCCACAGCAGGCCGATGAAGGGCAGGAAGACGAGGGTGATGGGCTTGATCGCCACGGACAGGGTGACCAGCGTGGTGCCGAGGAGGCCGCCCTTCCAGTTGCGGTGCACGGCGGCCGCGTAGGTGCCGCCCAGGGCCAGGGCGATCATGATGGCGTCGTTGTGCACGGAGACGATGAAGGTGGTGAGGAAGAGGGGGTTCGCCACGCTGAGCCACAGGGCCCGCGCCGGGTTGATGCCGTGCAGCCGTGCGAGCCGCGGGATCAGCCACATGCACGCGATCACCGCGAGCACGCACATGCCCCGGAACCAGAGCACCGCCGCGTCCGGGTCGGCCCCGGTCACGGCCACCACGAACTGCTCGAGCCACAGGAAGAGCGGTCCGTAGGGCGGCGGGGACTCCGACCACATCTGGTCCGCCCCCAGCTGGAAGAAGTTGTCGATCGTGGAGACGCCGTGCTCGTAGGGGTTCAGCCCGTTGGCCATCACCCTGCCCTGGCCGATGTAGGAGTACACGTCCCGGCTGAACAGGGGGATCGTCACGAGCATGGGGGCGGACCACGCGGCGATGGCGATGAGCACCCACCGGCCGCTGCCGGGCCCCCACCGGTTGAGCTTCTGCCCCAGCCGCAGCCACTCGCGGGTCAGGAGCATCCCGCCCACGGCGAGCAGGAGGATGGCGACGATCACCCCGGTGGTCGTGAAGCGCATGCCGATGATCACCGGCGCCTGCCGCAGCGGGGAGACGGAGGCGAGCCAGCCGACGCCGAGCGAGCCGACGAACAGCATGACGGAGCCGAGGGTGCCCATGAGCACGGTCCGCAGCAGCGAGCCGGAGTCGTACCCGGACCTGCCGGGGCTCCCGGCCGGCTCGGCGCCGTCGGCGCCCCCGCCCGGCGCCGGCGTCCTGGAAGTGGTCTGCACTGCTCTCCCGATGCGCCCGTCCGGTGGCTGCGGGCGCCCCGGCTGGGCGCAGCACGGACCCGTGGTCGCCCCGATACTATCCCCGGCTCCTCCGGGAAACCCCGACGGGCCACGGCGGGGACCGGCGGCGTCGGGGCGGCACGGTAGATTGTCCGGGTGGCTACTTCGAACGGACGCATAGTGTGGATCGACTGCGAGATGACGGGACTGTCCATCGAGCAGGACGCCCTCATCGAGGTCGCGGCGCTCGTCACCGACGACGAGCTCAACGTCCTCGGGGAGGGCGTCGACGTCGTGATCCGCCCGAGCGAGGAGTCGCTGGCGCAGATGGGGGACTTCGTGCGGAACATGCACACCTCCTCCAAGCTGCTCGACGAGCTTCCCTCCGGTCTGACGATGGAGGAGGCGCAGGAGCAGGTCCTCGCCTACATCAAGGAGTGGGTGCCCGAGCCGGGCAAGGCGCCGCTGGGCGGGAACTCGGTGGGCACGGACCGCACGTTCCTGGTGCGCGACATGCCGGAGCTCGTGGCGCACCTGCACTACCGCGTGATCGACGTCTCCACCATCAAGGAGCTCTCCCGCCGGTGGTTCCCGCGCGCCTATTTCCAGGCCCCGCCGAAGACCGGCAACCACCGGGCCCTGGGCGACATCCGGGACTCGATCGACGAGCTGCGGTACTACCGCCGCGCCGTGTTCGCCGCCGAGCCGGGGCCGGACTCGGCGACCGCGAAGGGCATCGCCGCCGAGATCTCCGCCTCCCGCACGGGCGCCTGAGCCCTCCGTCCGGCGCCGGGGCGTCCGCCCCGCCGGTCGGGCGGGCCTACGTGGTCCGGGGCGCTCCGGGAATGCGGTACACTCGTATGCGTTGCCCAGCGGAAGCACGGTCTTCCGGCGGGCGTTCATGGTGGGCGTAGCTCAGTTCGGCAGAGCGCCTGGTTGTGGTCCAGGAGGTCGCGGGTTCAACCCCCGTCGCTCACCCACTGTGAAAGGCCGTCCCGAGGACTCGGGACGGCCTTTCGTCGTTCCCGGTCCGGTTCGAAGGGGCGCAGGCCCCGGCAAGTCGAAGGAAGTGCGTCATGGCCGTCCGCCCCGTGGTGATCACCGGCGATCCCGTCCTCCACCGCCCCGCCGCCAAGGTGGCGCAGTTCGACGACGAGCTGCGCGCCCTCGTCGAGGACATGTACGAGACCATGGACGCCGCCCACGGCGTGGGGCTCGCCGCCCCGCAGATCGGCGTGGGGCTGCGGATCTTCACCTACGCCTTCCAGAACGACGACGACGTGGCGCCGCGCGGCGTCCTCGTCAACCCCGTGCTGACCCCGGGCAAGATCTCGCAGGACGCACCGGACCCGGACGAGGAGTCCGAGGGCTGCCTGTCCGTGCCCGGCTACAGCTGGCCGCTGAAGCGGGCGGACTGGGTCCGGGTCGCCGGCTTCGACGTGGCCGGCCGACCGGTGGACTTCGAGGCCACCGGGTGGTTCGCCCGCGTCATGCAGCACGAGTACGACCACCTGGACGGCAAGCTCTACGTGGACCGGCTCAACGACAAGTGGTCCCGGAAGGCGCGCAAGGCGGTCAAGGTCGAGGGCTGGGGCCGTGGCGGCCACACCTGGACCCCCGGCGTCGACGAGGACCCGTTCGGCCACTGAGTCTCCCGCGCGCACCGGGGGCCAGACTCAGTCCTCGGTGCGCACGACGACGAGCTCGCCCGCCGAGCGGGCCGTGGGCTCCGTCAGCTCGGCGTGCCAACGCTCCTGCGCCGCCGAGAGCAGCTCCTGCGGAGTCTCCGGGCGCTCGCCCTCGGCGGCGCGCTCCACGAGGTGCCGGGCGAGCAGGCCGCGGGTGTGCTTGGCCATGTGGGACACGACCTGGCGCCTTCCGTGCCGTTCCCGGACCACCTTCACCCCCACCGTCCGCTCGCGCGGACCGCGCCACGCCGCCGCGTAGGCGGCCGACCGGCAGTCCACGACGAGCCCGTTCCCGGCCGCCGGCTCCAGCACCGCGGGCAGGTGGCGCTTCCAGTGGGCCGCGAGCCTGCCGAGCCCCGGCAGCTCGGCGCCCATGGACAGACGGTAGGCGGGGATCCGGTCGTCGGGGCGCACCGCGCCCCAGAGCGCCGAGACGACGACGAGGGAGGCCGCCGCGGCGGTCCGCTGCGCCCGGGTCATCCCGGCCGGGTCGAGGGCGTCGTAGAGCACCCCGGTGTAGACGCTGAGGGCCGGTGCGGCGGGCTCCCTGCCCAGGCGGGTGTTGCGCTCGACCTCCCCGCGCAGCCGCTCCCCCACGCCCAGCACCTCGAGCGCGTCCGCGCGGGCGCTCGTCGCCGCCAGCTCGGCGAGCACCTGCTCGCGGGCGGGCGCGAGCTCGGGGAAGGACAGGACGGCGGGGTCGACGGGCGCCCCTGAGCCTGGGGCGGTCTTGGTCTCGGAGGGCGGGAGGAGGATCAGCACCCGCAGAAGTCTAGTGACCCTGCGAGAGCAGCGGCGCGCGCCGGCGGGACCTGCCGACGGGACTGGCCGGCGGGACGGGTTGCGGGCATGCCGGCGACCGTTCGAGTCACACCGACGGCCGGTCGGAACGCGCCGCGGGCGGGTCCGGGCACCCCGGCCGGCGGGTAGGATGGGCGGCGGACAGGTCGGCCGGGTGACCGCGGGCCGCGCAGCTCCGGCTGTCGCGGCGCGAGGAAAGTCCGGGCTCCGCAGAGCAGGATGGTGGGCAACGCCCACTCGGGGAGACCCGCAGGAAAGTGCCACAGAGAACAGACCGCCCACCCCCGGTCCGTCCGGGCGGCGGGTCAGGGTGAAAAGGTGGTGTAAGAGACCACCAGCGCGCCGGGTGACCGGCGCGGCTCGGTAAACCCCATCCGGAGCAAGGCCAGACAGGGTGCGTCCGAGGGCTGCTCGTCCGAGCACCCGGGTAGGCCGCTCGAGCCCACCGGCAACGGTGGGCCTAGATGGATGGTCACCAGCACGGCACGGGCGACCGGCCGTGCGCACAGAACCCGGCTTACAGGCCGGCCTGTCCCCCGCTCCCTTCCGGCTCCCTCCGGTGCCACTCCGGCATCAGACGGCCCCAGGAGACCTCAGGAGCGGACGAGGACCACCCCGCACTCGGGGCACGTGAGCACCTCGTCCGCAGCGGCCGCCCGGAACGCCGCGGCGTCCGTGGGGCTGAGCGCCGTACCGCAGGACCCGCACGCGGTGCCCCGCAGCTCCGCCGCCGCCGGCCGCTCGGTGCCGCGCCCGGTCCGGATCTTCTCGTACCGCGCCAGCAGCCCGGGATGCCCCACGCCTCCCGCGGCGGCGGTGCGCGTGCCGGCCAGCTCGCCCCGCTCGGCCGTCAGGGCCCGGCCCTCCGCGTCCCGGGCCTCGACGCGACGGCGGGCCTCCGTGTCGGCCTCCTTGAGCCGCGGCGTGATACGGGCACGGTGGGCGACCGCGTCCTCGAGCTCCTGCATGACCTCCAGCTCCGCCTCCTCCGCCTCGGCCAGCTGCCGGGTGCGGGTGTCGATCTCGTGCTGCAGGCCCATGAGGTCCTTGGCGGAGCCGCCCTGCTCGAGGCGCCGGCGGTCCTTCTCGATCGAGGCCTGGACGCGGGCGACCTTCTGCTCGGCGGCGGCCAGCCGGGCGCGGATCTCCTGCTCGCCGGACTCGAGCTCCTTGGCGGTGGCGATCGCCCGGGCCCGCAGCTGCAGCGCGGCGGCGACCTCGGGGTCGGTCTTCAGCTCGGCGATCCGGGCGGCGATCCGGCGCAGCCGGGCGTCGACGCGCTCGAGCTCCAGCAGGGCTCGTTGCTGCTCGGGCGTGGCGGTGCTCATGCGGGTCCTCCTGCGGTCGGTGCGGCGGGGTCGGCGGCGAGGTCGTGGACGGGACGGGAGGGGTGGTCGTGGTCGGCGTGGTCGATGCGGAAGTCCCAGGGGTCGGAGCGCCGTGCGGAGACGTCGACCCGGACGTCGTGGCCGCGGGCGGCGAGCGCCTCCCGCAGCGCGGCGGCGCCCACGGGCAGCCACAGCCACTCGCTGGCGAAGTGGGAGAGGTCCACGAGGTACGGGGTGCCGCCGGCGCCGGGGCCCGTCGCGGCCTCGCGCGCCTCGGACGCGGGGTGGTGGCGAAGGTCCGCGGTCACGTAGACGTCGGCCCCGGCGGCCCGCACCTCGTCGAAGAGGGAGTCCCCCGCTCCCCCGCACACCGCGACGCGCCGGACGAGGGCGTCGGGGTCCCCGGCCACGCGCACGCCGTGGGCGGTGGGCGGCACGGCATCGGCCAGGCGCTGGGCCAGCTCCCGCAGGCGCACGGGCCGCACCAGGTCCCCCACGCGCCCGATGCCCACGGCCGGATCGGCGGGGTGGGGCGCGAGGGGCGTCGTCGTCGTGAGCCCGGCGGCGCGCGCCACGGCGTCCGAGACGCCGTCCGGGGCGGAGTCCGCGTTGGTGTGGCAGGCGAGCAGGGCGCACCGGTGCTCGATGAGCTCGTGCACCACGGCGCCCTTGAAGCCGTCGGCGGCCACGGACGTCACGCCGCGCAGGAGCAGGGGGTGGTGGGTGACCAGCAGGTCGGCGCCGGTGGACACGGCCTCGGCGACGACGTCGGCCACGGGGTCCACCGCGAACAGGATCCGGCGCACGGGCTGGTCCGGGCGGCCGGTGACGAGCCCGCTGGCGTCCCAGGGCTCCTGCAGGTGCAGGGGCCACAGCTGCTCGACGGTCTCGAGCACCTCCGAGAGGGAGGGGGCGGGCCCGGGCGGGGACGTGCTCTGCTCGCTCATGCGCCCCAGTCTAGGAGTCCGTCGCGCACCGGCCGCCGAGGCGGGCACGGAGGGTCCCGTGCCGGACGCGGGAATGATGCGGGCCGCGCGGTGTTGTACGGGTCATGGCCTACTCCGCGCACGACGACGCACACCCTGTCCCCGCTCCACGCCCCGCCGTCGGGGACCCCGCCGCGCCTGTGACCTTCGTGCTCGCGGGTGGGTGCTTCTGGTGCCTCGACGCCGTCTACCGGATCACCCGGGGAGTCACGTCCGTGGTCTCCGGGTACACCGGCGGCGACCCCGGGCGCGCCGACTACTACGCGGTGTGCTCGGGCACGACCGGGCACGCGGAGGCGGTCGCCGTGACCTTCGAGCCGTCGGTCGTGCCGGCGGACGTGATCCTCGACCTGTTCTTCACCGGTCACGACCCCACCACCCTCAACCGGCAGGGCTACGACGTGGGCACCCAGTACCGCTCCGCCATGTTCTGGGCCGACGAGGCGCAGCGGGAGCTGTTCGAGCAGTCGATCCGGCGGGCCCAGCCGGCGTGGGACCAGCCGATCGTCACGACGCTGGAGCCGCTGGGACCGTTCTGGGAGGCCGAGCCGGAGCACCAGGACTTCTACGCCCAGCAGCCCTGGAACGGCTACTGCCAGGTGATCATCAACCCCAAGCTGGCGAAGGTCCGGAAAGGTTACTCCGCGTGGCTTACCGCGTAGTAGCAGTTGCGGTGCCTGGCTAGGCTGAGCTAGGACCGCGCCGCCGCGGGCCCCCCAGAGCGCCGGCGGCCACAGCACCACCCGGATCCGACAGAGAACCGACCACGCAGAAACCGAGGTACGCACATGCCGAAGATCTACAACGACGTCACCGAGATCGTGGGCCGCACCCCGCTCGTCCACCTGAACCGGCTCGACGAGGGCCTGCCCGGCAACGTCGCCGTGAAGCTGGAGTTCTACAACCCGGCCCACTCCGTCAAGGACCGCATCGGCGTGGCCATCATCGACGCCGCCGAGAAGTCCGGGCAGCTGAAGCCGGGCGGCACGATCGTCGAGGGCACCTCCGGCAACACCGGTATCGCCCTGGCCATGGTCGGCGCCGCTCGCGGCTACAAGGTCATCCTGACCATGCCCGAGACCATGTCCACGGAGCGCCGGGTCATGCTCCGCGCCTACGGCGCCCAGATCGTGCTCACCCCGGGCGCGGAGGGCATGCGCGGCGCCGTCGAGAAGGCCCAGGAGATCGTCGACAGCACGGAGAACGCCGTCCTGGCCAAGCAGTTCGCCAACGAGGCCAACCCGGCGATCCACTACGCGACCACCGGCCCGGAGATCTGGGAGGACACCGACGGCGAGGTCGCCGTGTTCGTCTCGGGCGTGGGAACCGGCGGCACCATCACGGGCGCGGGCCGCTACCTGCGCGAGCAGAAGCCGGACGTGCGCCTCGTCGTCGTCGAGCCGGCCGACTCGCCGCTGCTCACCGAGGGCAAGGCAGGCCCCCACAAGATCCAGGGCCTGGGGGCGAACTTCATCCCCGACAACCTCGACCGTACGATCTACGACGACGTCTACGACGTCACCGTCGAGGACTCCGTGCGGGTCGCCCGCGAGCTCGGCACCAAGGAGGGCATCCTCGGCGGGATCTCCTCGGGCGCCATCGTGTGGGCCGCCCTCCAGGAGGCCGCCAAGGAGGAGAACCGGGACAAGCTGATCGTGGCGATCGTGTGCGACTTCGGCGAGCGCTACATCTCCACCCTGCTCTACGAGGACATCCGGGGCTGAGCCGCGCCACGGGCCCACGACCCGTCCCCGCCGGGAATAGCGCCGCCTGCCGGTGACGTTGCGCCCGGTGGTGGGCGGGTCGTTCCCGTCCGCGCCCCATCACGTCCCGCCGGTACCGGCGGGACAGGACCCCGCACCCGGAAGAACAGAGGAAGACCGTGAGTTTTTGGAGCAGACTCGCCGAGGACCTGCAGACGGCCCGGACGCACGACCCGGCCGCGCGCTCCCGGGTGGAGATCGCCCTCAACTACTCGGGTCTGCACGCGATCTGGGTGCACCGCCTGTCCCACCGGCTGTGGCAGCACCCCGACCGGCGGCTGCTGGCCCGCACGGTCTCCCAGCTGGGCCGCTTCCTCACGGGCGTGGAGATCCACCCGGGCGCGACCATCGGGCGCCGCTTCTTCATCGACCACGGCATGGGCGTGGTCATCGGCGAGACCGCGGAGATCGGCGAGGACGTGATGATCTATCACGGGGTGACCCTGGGCGGGCGCTCGCTGGAGAAGGTCAAGCGGCACCCGACCGTGGGCGATCGCGTGGTGATCGGCGCCGGCGCGAAGATCCTGGGCCCCGTGGAGATCGGTGCCGACTCCGCCGTGGGCGCCAACGCCGTGGTGGTCAAGGACGTGCCGGAGGACTCGATCGTCACCGGGATCCCCGGCAAGGTCCGCCCGCGCACCCCCGAGAAGCAGCAGCCCCTCGTGGACCCCTCCACCTACATCGACCCCGCGATGTGGATCTGAGCCCGTCCCTCCCCGCCCCTCCGCACGTCGTCTGCGCCTCCCGCTGTTGACGGGCTCTGGCGTCCCGGTCCACCCTGGTCCGGGGGGGTGCGCGCATGGCACGGCTCGATGACCACAGGATTGCCTCCGCCGCGCGGAGACGTCGGTGAGCCGCCCCCGCGGGCGCCCCGCCGTCACGCGCAGCGGTTGCCTCGGGCCGGGCCTGCCGTACTTCTGTGCCGGCTCCGGTCCGCCTCTCGTCCTCCTCCCGGGACTCAGCGGACACCACCGGGTCCCCGAGGGCATCGAACTGGCGCTCGAGCTCGGCCAGGTGCGCCCGTACGCCGTGAGCCGCACCGTCTGGTGGATCACCAGGCGCCACGGCCTCCCCGCCGGTGCGACCATGGCCGACCTAGCCACGGACTACGCCGACGTGCTGCACGAGCTGTTCGCGGAACCGGTCGACGTGGTCGGCGTGTCCACCGGTGGCAGCGTGGCGCTCCAGCTCGCCCTGGACCACCCCGAGTGCGTCCGCCGGCTCGTGCTCGTCGCCGGCGCCTGCCGCCTGGGCCCGACGGGCCGCGCGGCCCAGAGGGAGTACGCCCGCCTGCTGGCCGCACACCGCCCCCGGAGCGCCGGCGCACTCCTCATGCCGCTCCTGGCCGCACGCCCCCTGACCGGCCGCCTCCTCGGCGCCCTGGGCTGGGTCCTGGGCCCCTGGACCGCGGGGGCGGCGGACCCCGACATGCTGGCCACCATCGCCGCGGAGGACTCCTTCGACGCCGGGAGCCGGCTCCCCGGACTCGCCTGTCCGCTGCTCGTGGTCGGGGGCGGGCGCGACCGCTTCTACGGCCCCGCGCTCTTCGCGGAGACGGCCAAGGCCGCCCCGCAGGGCCGGCTGGTCCTGTACCGGACGAAGGGCCACCTGGGCACGGCGACGGACCGCCGGCTGGGCCCCGACGTCCGGTCCTTCCTCGACGCGCCGTGAGCCGC
>NZ_BAAGPL010000024.1:0-39335 GCF_054784195.1 Kocuria himachalensis | reverse complement strand
GGAGACGACCTCGGAGCGGTCCCCGCTCCACAGGGTGTGGTAGACGCCCTCGGCGTCGTCGACGCGCCGGTAGGTGTGCGCGCCGAAGAAGTCGCGCAGCCCCTGCGTCAGGGCCGCGTTGAGCCGGGGCCGGCGCAGCGAGTCGTAGTAGTTCAGCGTGGTGGCGAACACCGGTGCGGGGATGCCGCGCTCCACGGCCCGGGCCACGACGCGCCGCCAGGACGGCAGGGCCTCCTCGACGGCGGCCACGAACTCCGGGGCGAAGAGCAGGTTCAGCGGCTGCTTGTCCCCCTTGTACGCCTCCATGATGACCTCGAGCAGCTCGGCGCGGATGATGCAGCCCTCCCGCCACAGGCCCGCGATGGTCGCGAGGTCCAGGTCCCAGCCGTACTCCCGGCCGGCCATGGTGAGCATGTCGAGGCCCTGGGCGTAGCTGACCAGCTTCGAGGCGTAGAGGGCCTTGCGCACGTCCTCCACGAACCCGGGGTCGTGCACGACGTCCTCGGTGGTGCCCCCGATGCCGGCGGGCAGCACGCGTTGCGCCTCGAGGCGCATCTCCGGCTCGGCGGAGGACAGCGCCCGAGCGAAGACCGACTCGGCGATCGCGGTGACCGGGGAGCCGAGCTCGAGGGCCTCCTGGACGGTCCAGCGGCCGGTGCCCTTCTGCCCCGCGGCGTCGACGATCACGTCGATGAGGGGCTGGTCCGTGCGCGTGTCGACCTGGCGCAGCACGTGGGCGGTGATCTCGATGAGGTAGGAGGCCAGCTCGGTACGGTTCCACTGCTCGAAGACGTCGGCCTGCTCGGCCGGCTCGAGCCCGGCGACGGAGCGCAGCAGCTCGTGCGCCTCGCCGATGACCTGCATGTCGGCGTACTCGATGCCGTTGTGCACCATCTTCACGAAGTGGCCGGCGCCGTCCGTGTCGATCCAGGCGCAGCACGGCGTGCCGTCCTCCGCCTTGGCGGCGATGTCCTCGAGGAGGGGGCCGAGGGAGTCGTAGGACTTGCGGGGGCCGCCGGGCATGATGGAGGGCCCGAGCAGGGCGCCCTCCTCACCGCCCGAGACGCCGATGCCCACGAAGTCCAGGCCCTTCTCGGCGAGCTCGGCCTCGCGGCGCCGGGTGTCCTGGAAGTACGAGTTGCCGCCGTCGATGATGATGTCGTCCTTCTCGAGCAACGGCACGAGCTGCTCGATGACGGCGTCCACGGGGGCGCCGGCCTTGACCATCACCAGGATGCGGCGGGGGGTCTCGAGGGCGTCCACGAGTTCCTGCAGGGTCTCCGTGCGGATGAACGTCCCCTCGTCGCCGTGGGCGTCGAGCAGGGCGTCGGTCTTCTCGACGGAGCGGTTGTGGAGGGCGACGGTGTAACCGTGCCGGGCGAAGTTGCGGGCGAGGTTGGCGCCCATGACCGCGAGGCCGGTGACCCCGATCTGAGCTTTCTGTTCTGCTGCCATGCCCCCAGCCTACAAACTCCGGGCGAGGGCTTCGTCCGGTGCGCACGTATTGCCGCGGCTGGCCGGGGAGGAGTGCGTGGGCGGACCGACGGCGACGCCCGGAGGACGACCTCCGTCACAATCGCCGCTCGCCCACCGGGGGCCCTACATTTACATTAGTGCTGGAGCACGACGATCCGGGGGGCGGGGATGGACGCGTGGAAGAGAGCGCTGACGGGGGCCGTGGCCGCTGCTGCGCTGTGGTGGGGCGCCGGACTCGCACCGGCGGCGGCCGCCGACGGCCGGGTGGACCTGGTCCTCGGCACCAAAGTGGTGCTCGAGGAGGGGACGATCACCCAGGTCAGCGAGGGGGCGTCGCGGCTGTGCGGGGGCACGGCCTCCAGCTACACGACGCGGGCCCGGAAGGCGGATCGCCTGGGCACCGTCGTGGTCCTCTGCACCCGGCCCGGGAACAAACAGGTGTACTTCCGCTGACCGCGCTCCGCGCCGGATCCCGCAGGGGTGCGGCGGGCTCGTCGTGGGTCCTACCGGGATCGAACCGATGACATCCACGGTGTAAGCGTGGCGCTCTACCAGCTGAGCTAAAGACCCTGACAACCGGGTGGGCGGTTTCCGCAACCGCCGGCACCCGGTTCCCGAAAAGGCTACCCGCCGTGACGGATCGGTGCCGACCGGGGGCGGGCCCCCTCCGACGTGACGTTCACCATATTCGCCGGTCCGTCCTACGGCCGGGCGAGTCGCCGCTCGAGCCCCACCAGGAAGTCGCTCGCGGACGCGTCGACCTTCAGCCGCGCCGCGGCGTCGCCCCGGGTGCGCCCGTGGTTGACGATGACCACCGGCACGTCGGCGCGCACGGCGTGGCGGACGAAGCGGCGCCCCGAGTTCACGGTCAGGGACGAGCCCACGACCAGCAGGGCGTCGGCGGCCTCCACCATCCGCAGCGCGCGCAGCACCCGGTGCCGGGGTGCGTTCTCCCCGAAGAACACGACGTCGGGCTTCAGGACCCCGCCGCAGACCGGGCAGTCCGGCACCCGGAACCCCGCCGTGCGCGGCACCACGGCGTCGGCGTCCGGGGCGAACTCGATGTCGTCCGGGGACGAGATCGAGTCGTAGAAGCCGGGGTTGAGACCGTCGAACAGGTCGGAGAGCACGGCCCGGGGTATGAGGGTGGCGCAGCGCATGCACCCGACCTGCGTGTAGCGCCCGTGCAGGTCCACGACGTTGAGGGACCCCGCGGCCTGATGCAGGCGGTCGATGTTCTGGGTGACCAGACCGGTGACGGCCCCCGACTCCTCGAGACGGGCGAGGGCCGCGTGCCCCGCGTTGGGGCGGGCGCGGGCCAGGTGGCGCCATCCGTACTGGTTGCGCGCCCAGTAGTGGCTGCGCATGGCGGCGCTGCCCATGAACTCGTCGAAGGTCATGGGCGTGCGGGGGGTGGAGCCGGGGCCGCGGTAGTCCGGGATCCCGGAGTCCGTGCTGATGCCCGCGCCCGTCAGGACGGCGGTCCGCCGGCCGCCCAGCAGCTCGGCCGCCGCCGCCAGCCCCACCTCGAGCCCGGCGGCGTCGGGATCGGGGAACTGGTCCGGGTGCACAGGAGCGCCGTAGCCGGCGCGCACGGTGGGCATCGTTGCTCGTCCGGGACCGGGCCGGCCGGGCTCAGCCGTGCAGCTTGCTGAGGGCGGCACGGTAGGACTCGAGCTCCCGGGGCGTGCCGCGCTCGGCCCCGAAGGCGTCGACGACGACACCCGCCGCGTCCAGCACGAAGGTGGTCCGCTCCGCCAGACCGGCCACCGGGTCGAACACCCCGTAGCGCTGGGCCACCTCCCCGTGCGGCCAGAAGTCGGAGAGCAGGTCGAAGTCGAAGGACTCCTCCCGGGCGAACGCCCGCAGCGTGTACTTCGAGTCCACGGACACCGCGAGCAGCTTCACCCCGGCGTCGTCGAACACGGAGAGGCTGTCCTGGAGCCGGCACAGCTCGCCGGTGCACACCCCGGAGAACGCGAACGGGTAGAACACGATCGCCACGGGGCGGCCGCGGAAGGCGCTCAGGGTGACCGGCTCGCCGAACTGGTTGTTGAGGGTGAAGTCCGGGGCCGGGGCGCCGATCTCGAGCATGCGTGGTCTCCTCCGGTGGGGTCCGTGACGCCCGGTCAGACGTTGCGCTTGGGCATGAGCCGGGTCGCGGCCCAGTCCGCGCTGACGCGTGCGGTGGTGGTCACGTGCAGACCCGCCGTGGGCGCGGCCTCCTGGACCTCCGCGGGCGGCACGTAGCCGTCGCGCCCGGCCTTGGGGGTCAGCACCCAGACCACGCCGCCGTCGTCCAGGGTGGTGGTGACGTCCACCAGCGTGTCGACGAGGTCGCCGTCGCCCTCGCGGAACCAGAGGAGCACGGCGTCGACGACCTCCTGGTCGTCCTCGTCGAGCAGGTCCGACCCGATCACTTCCTCGATGCCGTCCCTCAGGTCGAGGTCGACGTCCTCGTCGTATCCGAACTCCTGGATGTAGTCGCCATCCTTGAAACCGAGCTGGACTACCGCGTCACCCGCGGTGGTCTTGGCCTCGCTCACTGTTCTTGCTCCTTCTGGGATCGGGCCGACGAACGACGACCGCGCACTGCGTACCGGTGCTGGGCTCCGCCTGCCCGTCGGCGGACCGCGGGGGCACGGTGGCGGGCCGGATACCGGCTTCACCGTCCAGACAACACCGGATCAGGGAGTCTTTCAAGCTCCCGCACGGTGAGCGCCTCCGAATCATGGGGGTGACGCGTGGGGTGACGCGCCGTGTGACGGCCCGCCCCGGGTGTGGAAGCATGGTCCCAACAGACACCCCGTACGCCCGAGACGGCCCCGGCGGCGCGATCCGCACGACGGGCCGGTTCCCGGACGTCCACCCGTTCCGGGTGGCGTCCGGTCAGCGGAACGGACAACGGGTATTTTGAGACTGTCGGACGACCCGGCCGCGTCCTCGCGCGCGCACCCGCCCGGGTTCCGTCGGGCAACTCGACGAAGAGAGGTTGAACGTGCCTTCATCCAGCAACCACCACATCCTCAGTGGCTTGACCAACAACCTGAAGGACTCCGACACCGAGGAGACCCGGGAGTGGATCGAGTCCTTCGAGGGCCTGATCGAGACGCAGGGCACGGAGCGCGCGCAGTACATCATGCGCGCCCTCCTCCAGCACGCCGGCGCGAAGAGCGTGGGTGTGCCGATGGTCACCACCACCGACTACGTGAACTCGATCCCGGTGGACCAGGAGCCGGAGTTCCCCGGTGACGAGGAGATCGAGCGGCGCTACCGCGCGTTCCTGCGCTGGAACGCCGCGGTGATGGTGCACCGGGCCCAGCGCCCCGAGATCGGGGTCGGCGGGCACATCTCCTCCTACGCCGGCGTGGCGACCCTCTACGAGGTGGGCCTCAACCACTTCTTCCGCGGCCCGGACCACCCCGGCGGCGGCGACCAGGTGTTCTGGCAGGGCCACTCGGCCCCCGGCAACTACGCGCGCGCCTATCTCGAGGGCCGGCTCACCGAGGAGCAGCTCGACGGGTTCCGGCAGGAGAAGACGAAGGCCCCGAACGGGCTGCCCTCCTACCCGCACCCGCGCTCCATGCCGGACTTCTGGCAGTTCCCGACCGTGTCCATGGGCATCGGCCCGATGAACGCGATCTACCAGGCCCAGTTCAACCGCTACCTGCACAACCGCGGGATCAAGGACACCTCCGAGCAGCACGTGTGGGCGTTCCTGGGCGACGGCGAGATGGACGAGCCGGAGTCGCGCGGCCTGCTGCAGCTGGCTGCCAACGACAAGCTGGACAACCTCACGTTCGTGATCAACTGCAACCTGCAGCGCCTCGACGGGCCGGTGCGCGGCAACGGCAAGATCGTCCAGGAGCTCGAGGCCTTCTTCCGCGGCGCCGGCTGGAACGTCGTGAAGGTCCTCTGGGGTCGCGAGTGGGACGAGCTGCTCGCCAAGGACGAGGACGGCGAGCTCGTCCGGATCATGAACGAGACCCTGGACGGCGACTTCCAGACCTACAAGGCCGAGTCCGGCGGGTTCATCCGCGACCACTTCTTCGGCAAGTCCCCGGCCACCAAGGAGCTCGTCGCGGACATGACCGACGACGAGATCTGGGAGCTCAAGCGCGGCGCGCACGACTACCAGAAGGTCTACGCCGCCTACAAGGCCGCGACCGAGCACGAGGGCCAGCCGACCGTGGTCCTGGCGCAGGGCGTCAAGGGCTACGGCCTGGGCAGTCACTTCGAGGCGCGCAACGCGACCCACCAGATGAAGAAGCTCACCCTCGAGGACCTCAAGGCCTTCCGCGACCACCTGCGCATCCCGATCTCGGACGAGGAGCTGGAGAGCGACCTCTACGGTGCCCCGTACTACCACCCCGGCAAGGACTCGCCCGAGGTCAAGTACCTGCTCGAGCGGCGCAAGGAGCTCGGCGGCTTCGTCCCGGACCGCCCGCACGAGCAGCACGAGATCGCGCTGCCGGCCGACGACGCGTACAAGTCCGCGAAGAGGGGCTCCGGCAAGCAGATGGCGGCCACCACCATGGCCTTCGTGCGGATCCTGAAGGACCTCCTGCGGGAGAAGGAGTTCGGCCACCGGATCGTGCCCATCGTCCCCGACGAGGCCCGGACCTTCGGCATGGACTCGTTCTTCCCCACGGCGAAGATCTACAACCCCAACGGGCAGAACTACCTCTCCGTGGACCGCGAGCTGATGCTCGCCTACAAGGAGTCCCCGCAGGGCCAGATCCTGCACGCCGGGATCAACGAGGCCGGCTCCGTGGCGGCGTTCACCGCCGCGGGCACCTCCTACGCCACCCACGGTGAGCCCATGGTGCCGGTGTACATCTTCTACTCGATGTTCGGCTTCCAGCGCACCGGCGACTCCTTCTGGGCCGCCGCCGACCAGATGACCCGCGGGTTCATCATCGGGGCCACCGCCGGGCGCACCACGCTCACCGGCGAGGGCCTCCAGCACGCCGACGGCCACTCGCCGCTGCTGGCCGCGACCAACCCCGCGGTCATCCACTACGACCCCGCCTACGGGTACGAGATCGCCCACATCGTGCGCCGTGGTCTCGAGCACATGTACGGCACGGGCGACGAGAACCACAACGTCATGTACTACGTGACGGTCTACAACGAGCCGTACCAGCAGCCGGCCGAGCCGGAGGGCGTGGACGTCGAGGGCATCCTCAAGGGCATCTACCTGCTCAAGCCCGCCGAGAACGAGGGGCCCCGGGCCCAGCTGCTCGCCTCCGGCGTGGCCGTGCCGTGGGCGCTCGAGGCGCAGAAGCTGCTCGCCGCGGACTGGGGCGTCTCCGCCGACGTGTGGTCGGTGACCTCGTGGGTGGAGCTGCGCCGCGACGGCCTGGCCGCCGAGAAGGACGCGTTCCTCAATCCCGGCGACGGGACGCGGACCCCGTTCGTGGCCCAGCAGCTGGCCGGGGCCACGGGCCCGGTCGTGGCCGTCTCGGACTTCAGCGCCGACCTGCCGGACAAGATCCGCCAGTTCGTCCCGAACGAGTTCGCGTCCCTGGGCGCCGACAGCTTCGGCTTCTCGGACACCCGCGCCGGCGCCCGCCGGCACTTCAAGATCGACTCCCACTCCATGGTGGTCCGTGCCCTGGAGATGCTCGCCAAGCGCGGCGAGGTCGACTGGCGCGCTCCCGGCGAGGCGATCGAGAAGTACGCGCTGAAGGACGTCACCGCCGGCACCTCCGGCAACGCGGGCGGCGACGCCTGAGCCGGGTCCTCCGTGCAGCACGGCGCCCCGTCCACCCGCGTCCGGGTGGGCGGGGCGCCGTCGTCGTCCCCGGGTCCAGGGGCGGCGATCCGGTGCTCTAAGCTCTGAGGCATGGCCGGACAGGACGGGAACACCACGACGCGCTGGCTGCGTCCCTCTCGCAGACGCTCCACCGACCGGTCCCGTCCCGTCGCCCCGCCCCACCCCAGGACGCTCGAGAACCTGAAGGCGAACCTGGGCGCGATCTCCACGGTCGCGACCCGCCGCCTCGAGACGGACCTCGGCTGGTTCGAGGAGCTGCGCGCCGACGAGCGCTCCGAGCTGGGTCTCGTGGCCCAGCGGGGCATCTCCTCGTTCGTGCGCTGGTACGAGGACCCGGAGGAGCCCCTGTGGGTGCTCACCCAGGTCTTCCGGGGCGCCCCCACGGACCTGACCCGGTCCATCTCCCTCCAGCACGCCCTGCAGCTGCTGCGGATCGTCGTCGACGTCGTCGAGGAGAAGGTCCCGGAGCTCGCCAAGCACCACGACGAGGCCGCGCTGCGGGAGGCCGTGCTGCGCTACTCGCGGGAGATCGCCTTCGCCGCCGCCGACGTCTATGCCCGCGCCGCCGAGAACCGGGGGTCGTGGGACGCCCGGCTGGAGTCCCTCGTGGTCGACGGGATCCTCCGGGGGGAGCACTCCGACTCGCTGCGCTCCCGCGTGGCGGCTCTGGGCTGGGCGTCGACGGGCCCGGTCACCGTGCTCACGGGCTCCGCCCCCGACGACGCCGGCCCGTCCACCGTGGCCCGGCTGCGGCGGCTCGCCGGCCGCCACGCGCAGGACTCCCTCGTCTCCATCCAGGGCGACCGGCTCGTGCTCATCCTCGGGGGGATGTCCGACCGGGACCTCGCCCTCGAGAAGCTGACGGCCGCCTTCGGGCCGGGACCGGTGGCCTACGGCCCGGAGTCCCCCACGGTCTTCGCGGCGGGCCGCTCCGCCCGGCTCGCCCACGCCGCCCTGTCCGTGGCACCGGCCTGGCCCGCGGCGCCCCGTCCCGTGCACTCCGAGGACCTGTGGCCGGAGCGGGCCATGGCCGGGGACGAGAGCGCGCGCACGGCGATGGTCGAGGCCGTGTACCGCCCGCTGACGCGCTCCGCGACCGGGCTCGTGGAGACGCTGTCCGCCTACGTCTCCGTCGGCCACTCGCTGGAGGCCACCGCCCGGGAGCTGTTCGTGCACGCCAACACGGTGCGCTACCGGCTGCGCCGGATCAGCGACCTCACCGGCTGGGACCCCCTGGTCCCCCGCGACGCGTTCGTGCTGCACTGCGCCCTCGTGGCGGGCCGGCTCGCGGACTCGTGCGCCCCCATCGACACGTCCGCCCCCGTCGTGGGGCCGGTCTTGTAGCATCCCTACAAACACCGCCCCCGTGCTTGGTGGCCTCCGGGCCACCGCCCGGGGACGCATCCTTGCGAAGCTGTAGCGGTGATCGCGATCCTCTGCCCCGGACAGGGCTCCCAGAAACCCGGCTTCCTCACCGAATGGCTCGACCTCGACGGCGTCCGCGCCCACCTCGAGGAGCTGGGCGAGGCCGCGGGGCTCGACCTCGTGCACTACGGCACCGAGGCCGACGAGAACACCATCAAGGACACCGCGGTGGCCCAGCCCCTCATCGTGGCCGCGGGCCTCGTGGCGGGCCGGCTGCTCGGCGACCGGATCGGTCCGGGCCGGGACGACCTCGTCTTCGCGGGGCACTCGGTCGGTGAGATCACTGCCTCCGCCCTGGCCGGCGCTCTCACGGAGGCCGACGCCATGGCCTTCGTGCGCACCCGGGCCAACGCCATGGCCGGGGCGGCCGCCGCCGTCCCCACCGGCATGAGCGCGGTGCTCGGCGGCAAGGAGGACGAGGTGCTCGCCGCCATCGAGGCCGCAGGTCTGACGCCCGCCAACGCCAACGGGGGCGGACAGACCGTGGCCGCCGGCACCCTCGAGCAGCTGGCCGCCCTCGCCGAGAACCCCCCGGCCCGCGCCCGGGTCATCCCTCTCAAGGTGGCCGGCGCCTTCCACACCGAGCACATGGCCCCCGCCCTCGAGCCCCTGCGCGAGCTGGTCCCCCGGCTCTCACCGGCGGACCCCGTGCACCCCCTGCTCTCCAACGCCGACGGCGGACCGGTGGCCGGCGGCGCCGCGAACCTCGACTCGCTCGTGGCCCAGGTCTGCCGGCCCGTGCGCTGGGACCTGTGCATGCGCACGCTCCTGGGGCGCGGCGTCGAGCAGCTGATCGAGCTGCCCCCGGCGGGCACCCTCGCCGGCCTGGCCAAGCGCGGCATGAAGGGCGTCCCGGCCCTCGCCGTGAACTCCGCGGCAGAGCTGGAGCAGGCCAGGAGTATTCTTGACTGACGTCCGCGCGCGCACCGTGTGCGCCGCCCGTCCCGAGGCCGGAGCAGCCGTTCCGCCCCGCCCAGCCGGCCCGTCCGCCCCGCCCGGCCGCACGAAGGAGCAACGACCCCTGTGGTGACCCTGAAGCAGCAACAGACCAACGCGCACTCCCGGATCCTCGGCCTCGGCGTCTACCGTCCGGACGTGGTCGTGACCAACGACGACGTCTGCCAGTGGATCGAGTCCTCGGACGAGTGGATCCAGCAGCGCACCGGCATCAAGACCCGGCACCGCGCCGCCGAGGACGTGAGCGTCCTCGACATGTCCGAGCACGCCGCCCGCGAGGCGCTGGCCGCCGCCGGCATCGAGGCCTCGCAGCTCGGGGCGGTCATCGTCTCCACGATCTCCTTCCCCTACCTCACCCCGTCCGCCGCCGCGGCCCTGGCCGACCGGCTGGGCGCCACCCCGGCACCGGCCTTCGACATCTCGGCGGCGTGCGCCGGCTACTGCTACGGCGTCGCCCAGGCCGACGCCCTCGTCCGCTCGGGAGCGGCCGACTACGTGCTGGTCATCGGGGTGGAGAAGCTCTCCGACGTCATCGACAACAGCGAGCGCTCCATCTCCTTCCTGCTCGGCGACGGCGCGGGCGCCGTGGTCATCGGCCCCTCCGACACCCCGGGCATCGGTCCGTCCGTGTGGGGCTCCGACGGCTCCAAGTGGGACGCCATCCGGATGACCCACCCGCTCACCGACATCCGGGCGGTGGAGCAGGGCCGCGAGCGCGCCCCGTCCCCCGATCTCCTCGACCCGGAGACCGGCCGGGTCCGCGAGGACGCCACCCTCTGGCCGACCCTGCGCCAGGACGGCCAGACGGTCTTCCGCTGGGCCTCGTGGGAGGTCGCCAAGCGCGCGCAGGAGGCCATGGACGTGGCCGGAGTGCAGCCCGAGGACCTGAGCGCCTTCATCCCCCACCAGGCGAACATGCGGATCATCGACCAGATGGCCAAGACGCTCAAGCTCCCCGAGTCCGTGGTCATCGCCCGGGACATCGCCGACTCCGGCAACACGTCCGCCGCGTCCGTGCCCCTCGCCACGCACCGCTTGCTCGCCGAGCATCCGGAGCTGTCCGGGAAGCTGGCCCTCCAGATCGGCTTCGGCGCCGGCCTCGTGTACGGGGCGCAGGTCGTCGTCCTCCCCTGACCTCCACCGGCGCGCGGGCCGGGCCCCGGCTCCTGCCCACGTGTCGGTGCCGCCGCGGGGCCCCGCGAGTCGTCGTAGGGTTGAACCGCACAACCGATGTCCCCCGGTCCGGCCCCACGGCCTGACCGGGACAGATGCACCCGGCACCTGCCCGGGGCGCACGTCACCACCGGCTGCTCCGGCAGCCGCAGAGAAAGGAAGCCACCATGGCGAGCAAAGAAGAGATCCTGACCGGCCTGGCCGAGATCGTCAACGAGGAGACCGGCCTCGAGACCGAGGCCGTCCAGCTGGACAAGTCCTTCACCGAGGACCTCGACATCGACTCCATCTCGATGATGACCATCGTGGTCAACGCCGAGGAGAAGTTCGACGTCACCATCCCCGACGAAGAGGTCAAGAACCTCAAGACCGTCGAGGACGCCGTCAACTTCATCGACAACGCCCAGGCCTGATCCGGCCGGTCGGTGCGGGGCGCGGCGGACCGCAGGATCCGCCGCGCCGCACCGACCCGCGACCGGGCGGGCCGCCCACCGCATCACCCCAGGACACGAGGAAGTGCAGTCATGACCCGCAAAGTAGTCGTCACCGGTCTCGGTGCCACCACCCCGATCGGTGGCACCGTCCCCGAGCTGTGGCGCAACGCCACCACGGGCGTCTCCGGTGTCAGAGCCATCGAGCACGACTGGGTGGACACCTACGATCTGAGCGTGCGGATCGCCGCGCCCGTCTCGACCCCCGCCAGCGAGGTGCTCACCCGGGTCGAGGCCAAGCGTCTGGACCCCTCCGGGCAGCTGTCCGTCATCGCCGCCCGTGAGGCGTGGGCCGACGCCGGCTTCTCCGGCAACAACGCCGAGTCCTCCGAGGAGGTCGATCCGGACCGCTTCGCCGTGGCCTTCGGCACCGGCATCGGCGGGGTCTGGACCCTGCTGGACGCCTACGACACCCTCCAGAAGCGCGGTGCCCGGCGCGTCATGCCCCTCACCGTGCCGATGCTCATGCCGAACGGCAACGCGGCGGCCGTCGGCATGGACCTCAAGGCCCGTGCCGCGTCCATCACTCCCGTCTCGGCGTGCGCCTCCGGCACGGAGGCCTTCTACCAGGGCATGAACCTCATCCGTTCCGGCAAGGCCGACCTCGTGGTGGTGGGCGGCGCCGAGTCCGCGATCCACCCCGTGACCATCGCGGCCTTCGCCTCGATGCAGGCGCTGTCGAAGCGCAACGACGAGCCCGAGCGCGCCTCCCGCCCCTACGACACGGCCCGCGACGGGTTCGTGATGGGCGAGGGCGCCGGCGCCGTGGTGCTCGAGTCCGAGGAGCACGCGAAGGCCCGCGGCGCGCGGATCTACGCCGAGCTCGCCGGCGCCGGCCTCACCTCCGACGCCTACCACATCACCGCACCCGACGAGGAAGGCCGCGGTGCGGCCCGCGCCCTCGCCGAGGCCATGGAGACCGGGGAGTTCGGGCCGGCCGACGTCAAGCACGTCAACGCCCACGCGACCTCCACGCCCAAGGGCGACGCCCCCGAGGCCGGCGCCCTGCGCCGTGCGTTCGGCGCGGCGGTCGACGACATGTGCGTCTCGGCGACCAAGTCGATGACGGGTCACATCCTGGGCGGCTCGGGCGCCGTGGAGGCCGTCCTCACCGTGCTCGCCGTCCACCACCGCACCGCACCGTGCACCATCAACCTGGAGAACCAGGACCCGGAGATCACCCTCGACGTCGTCACGGACGCCCGCGACCTCCCGTCCGGCGAGTTCGTGGCCGTGTCCAACTCCTTCGGCTTCGGCGGCCACAACGCGGTCGCCGCGTTCCGCACCGTCTGAGCGCACGCCGTCGGACGCACGAGTGAGGGCCGTCCCGCTGGTCGCGGGACGGCCCTCTCTCGTGCTGCGGGCCCCGTCGCCCCGGAGGCGGGGCGGGCCGTGGGTGCCCTCAGCCGACGCGGTGCAGCCAGCGCACCGGGGCGCCCTCCGCCGCGTGCCGGAACGGCTCGAGCTCCTCGTCCCAGGCCTCTCCGAGGGCGAGGGAGAGCTCGTTGATGACGAGCAGGGGGTTGCCGGCCGCCGTCTCGTAGGCGTAGCGGATCCGGTCCTCGGAGACCATGATGTTGCCGGCGGCGTCGGTGGTCGCGTGGAAGATCCCGAGGTCGGGGGTGAAGGACCATCGGGCACCGTCGTGGCCGCGGCACGGGTTCTCGGTGACCTCGAACCGGAGGCGGCCCATCGTGCGCAGCGCCGAGGCGAGGAGGGCGCCGGTACCGGCGGGCCCCGACCACTCCAGCTCGGCGCGCACGGAACCGGGCTCGGCGTTCTGCTGGGTCCACTCGAGCTCCGTGCGCTGGCGCGCGACCGACTCCAGCGCCCACTGGATGTGCGGGCACAGGGCTCGCGGAGCCGAGTGCACGTAGAGCACTCCGCGCGTGGTGGGTGAAGACATGACCTGTTCCTCCGTCGTGTAGGTACGTCTTCCCCGACGCCCTGCACGGAAGCGGTCCCACCCGTCGGGTCGCGGCGGGCGTGCCGCACCCGGACGATGCTGTTGTCCGGGCTCGCGTCCCGCCGCCGGGATTCGAGGCCCGGGCGGCGTCCGGTCGCCCGGGTGCCGCACCCGTCGCGCCGGCCGGTTCCGAGCTCGTTGCCGTGTCCGGGACGTCGAGTACAATACGCCACTCATTCAACTGCAAACATTCCACGGGCGTCAACCCGGGACGCCGTGCTGCCCCGCGATCCCCGCCCTGAGCGCACGTCAGGCCCGCGGGTGGGCCTGACGGTAGACCGTCCCCAGGCGGTCCACGGAGACGTGCGTGTAGATCTGGGTGGTCGCCACGGAGGCGTGCCCGAGCAGCTCCTGCACCGTGCGCAGGTCGGCGCCGCCGTCCACGAGGTGCGTGGCCGCCGAGTGCCGCAGGGCGTGCGGACCCCTCGCGGCGGTGTCGGGGACGGTGCCCAGCTCGCGCTCCACGACCCGCCGGACCTGTCGGGCATCGATCCGACCGCCCCGGGAGCCGAGGAAGAGCGCCGGCCCGCTGCCCGCGGCCGCCAGGACGGGCCGGCGGGCCAGCCAGAGCTGCAGCGCCTCGTCGGCGGGGCGGCCGAAGGGCACCGTACGCTGCTTGTCGCCCTTGCCGACCACAGTGAGGACGCGGCGGGAGCGGTCGACGTCGTCGACGTCGGCGCCCGTGAGCTCGCCCACGCGCGCGCCGGTGGCGTAGAGCAGCTCGAGCAGGGCACGGTCCCGGGCGACGAGCGCGGCGCCCGCCCCGCCGGTCGCGGGCGCGGTGGACCGCGCGGCGAGACCGTCGAGCAGCTCCCGCATGCCGTCGGCGGGCACGACGTCCGGGAGGTGGCGCCGGCGCCGGGGTGCGACGAGCCGGAGGCTGGGATCGGCGCCCACGAGTCCTGTGGCGGCGGCCCAGCCGAAGAAGCCGCGGACCGATGCCGTCCAGCGGGCCATGGATGAGCGGCCCGCCCCCTCGGCGTGCCGGGCGGCCAGCCACGCCCGGAGCATGTCCAGGTCCACGGCGGCCGGCGCGGCGACCCCGTACCGGGCGTGCAGCCACGCGAAGAGGGCGCGGAGGTCGCCGGTGTAGGCGTCCACGGTGTGGGGACTGCGGGCCAGCTCGTGCACCAGGTGGTCCGTGTACCGCTCCAGGGCCCGGACCACGGCCGTGGGCAGCGGGACGGCGTCGGCAGTCATGGGGCGATTCTAGCGACGGCGGCGCCAGCCCTCCCCCGCTCCCTCGGCCAGGCCGCGCTCCTCGAGCCGGCGCAGCCCGCCCAGCACCTCGCGGGCGGACAGTCCCGCGACGCGGGAGAGGTGGTCGGGGCGGCTGCGCACCGTCAGGGGCAGCGCGTCGAGGAGCACGCGGTCCCGGTCCGAGAGTCCGTCCACGACGGAGACCGGGGCGGGGCGCTCGGGCGCCGGCGCCGCCCCGAGCGGCTGGACGAGCTCGAGCACCTCGTCGACGTCCGTGACCAGGACGGCGGTGCCCTCCCGCACCAGCCGGTGGCACCCGGCGGAGGTGCCGGCGTGGACGCTGCCGGGCACCGCGCCCACCGGACGGCTGAGCCCGTCCGCGTGGTGGGCGGTGTTCTGCGCCCCCGACCGCCACCGGGCCTCGACCACCACCGTGCCGGCCGAGAGGGCGGCGATGATCCGGTTGCGCTGGAGGAAGCGGTAGCGGCTCGGCGTGCATCCGGGCGCGACCTCGGCCAGCAGCAGCCCGGTGGCCTCGACCTCGCGGAGCAGCTTCTGGTTGCCCGGCGGATAGAGGCGGTCGATCCCGCACGCCATGACCGACACTGTGGCCGGGCGCGCGGTGCCGGTGGCCAGCGCGGCCGAGTGCGCGGCCTGGTCGATGCCGTAGGCGCCGCCGGAGACGACCGTCCAGCCGCGGGCGGCCAGGGCGCCGGCGAGGTCCAGGGCGACCTGCCGGCCGTAGGTCGAGCAGTCTCGGGAGCCGACGACGGCGACGGAGCGGGCGGCGGGGAAGCCCAGGAGCCGCCGGTCGCCGCGGCCCCACAGGCCCACCGGCTGGAACAGCTCCAGGTCGGCGAGCGCCCCGGGCCAGTCGGGGTCCTCGGGGATCGCGAACCACGCTCCCGCCCGGTCGGCCACCCGCAGGTCCTCGGAGGGGTCGAGGTCGGCCGCCCGGGGGGCCCAGCGGGCCAGGGCGCGCCGGAGGTCGACCTGCCGGGGCCCGTATCCGGCCTCGGCCGCGGCCCGCACGAACGCCGGGTGCTCCTCGGCGCCGATGGGGCGCGTACCGGTGGCGATCTCGAGCGCGGCGACCGGTCCGAGCGCCGCGAGCAGCAGCATCGCCGAGGCGTCCGTGGGCTCCACGAGCCGGGACATCCCGGCCCGGGCCAGGAGGAGCGGGTCGTGGGCGGAGCGCGGGGCGGGCGGGGCGGGGTGCATGGCGGGGACCTTCCTGTCGCGGACGGGCGGGCGCGGCGGCGCTCAGGCCGGGACGAGGGAGCGGAAGTACAGGGCGGTGTCGACGTCGTCGGCGACCGGGGTCCCGCGGCCCTCGAGGTCGGCCAGCGTCCAGGCGACCCGGAGCACGCGCTGGTGCCCGCGGGCGGTCAGCGATCCCCGGTCCATGGCCCGTTCCAGCGGGGCGGTGACCGGGCGCGGGGGACGCAGGGCTCCGTGCAGGAGGCTGCCCCCGAGCTCGGCGTTGGTGCGCAGTCCCAGGCCGTGGAGGCGCTCCGCCTGCGCCGCCCGAGCGCGAGCGACGCGCCGGGCGATCTGCGCCGTGCTCTCCCCCTGTCCGGCCCCGGCGGCGAGCTCCCCGTAGGAGACCTTCGGCACGGTGATCTGCAGGTCGACCCGGTCCAGCAGCGGACCGCTCAGCTTGCCGAAGTAGTTGCGGCGTACCCGCGGGGTGCACGTGCAGTCGGCCCCGCGGCCCCCGGACTGCCCGCACGGGCAGGGATTCGCCGCGAGCACGAGCTGGAAGCGGGCCGGATAGACGGCCGAGGCCGCGGACCGGTCGATCACGACCCGGCCGTTCTCGAGGGGCTGGCGCAGCGCGTCGATCACCCCGCGGTCGAACTCGGGGGCCTCGTCCAGGAACAGGACGCCGCGGTGCGCCCGGGAGGCGGCGCCGGGCCGCGGGATGCCGGCCCCGCCCCCGAACAGGGCGGCCGTGGAGGCGGTGTGGTGCGGCGCCTCGAAGGGAGGCCGCCGGATGAGGGCCGTGCACCGCCCGGCGGCCCCGTTGAGCGAGTGGATGGCCGTGACCTCCATCGCGGCGTCGTCCTCGAGGTCCGGCAGCAGGCCGGGGAGCCGCTCGGCGAGCATCGTCTTGCCGGAGCCCGGCGGGCCGACCATGAGCAGGTGGTGCCCGCCCGCGGCGGCGATCTCCAGGGCCAGGCGGCCGTCGGTCTGCCCCGCGACGTCGGCGAGATCGGGGGCGGCACGCGGCGCGGGGTACGTCACGACACCGCCCGTCAGGGCACCGTCCGTCCCAGCGCAGTCCAGCGCGGCACCGTCGGGGACGGGTCCGGCGGGTGCCGGCCGGCACAGATCCGCGGGATCTGCTCCTGCGGCGGCGAGCACCTCCGCGAGGCAGGTGAAGCCCTGCACCCGTGCGCCGGGGACCAGGGCAGCCTCCGCCGCGTTGGCCACGGACACGACGATGCGCTCGTGACCCGCGCGCACGGCCGCCATGACCGCCGGCAGGATGCCCCGCACCGGCCGCAGCGCCCCGTCCAGGCCCAGCTCGGCCAGGAAGACGGTCCGCCCGGTCCCGGGCACGTCACCGGCGGCCTGGAGGGCACTCATCACGATGGCGAGGTCGAACAGCGATCCGCGCTTGGGCAGGGTCGCCGGGGTCAGGTTGACGGTGAGCTTGCGAGGGCTCAGCGGCATCCCGCTGTTGCGCGCGGCCGCCCGCAGCCGCTCCCTGGCCTCGTTGAGCGCCGCGTCCGGCAGACCCACGATGGAGAACGCGGGGAGGGTCTGCCCGATGTCCGCCTCGACCTCCACCATCGACCCGTCCAGTCCGACCAGGGCCACCGCCCACGTGCGCGCGAACCCCATCACCGAACCCCCGTCGCGAGTGCGGACGGATCTTGTGGGCTGCGCCCGGGGGCGGGGAACGGAAGGGGACGACGACGGTGCATGGGAACCTCCTGGTCCCCATGCTGGGCGGTTCCGGCGCCGGGCGGCAGGCCTGCAACCCCCGGCGGTGGAGAGGACGGCCGTGTCAGGCCAGCTCAGCCCCGCTGGGGAGCGAGGACGAGGGGGCCGGCGTCGCGGTGGGGGACGGAGTGGACGACGGAGCGCCGATCGAGGCCGAAGGCGTGGGCGCCGGTGTGGGCTCCGGGGTGGTGGTCGAGACCGAAGGCGTGGGCGCCGGCTCCATGGGCAGTGGCCAGTAACGACGCATGGTGGGCGTCGGCGTCGGCGTGGGCGAGGCGGATACGCCGCCCGCGGCGCCGCCCCCGGTCACGTCCTCATCGGTGTCGGGGTTCTCGGCGGGAGGGATCGAGGCCCCCGGCGGTGGCGTGACCGTGGGCGTGGGCGTGGGCGTCGGAGTGGGGGGCGGCGTCGGCTCCACCGGAACCACCGGGTCCATCGGCGGTGGTGGATCAACCGGATCCACCGGCTGCTGCGGCGGTGCCGGTTCCGGGACGGGGGCCGGTGCGGGCTCGGCCGTGACCGGCGCGGCCGGCACTCGCGGGGGTTCCGCGGCGGGGCGGGCGGGCTCCGGTGCCGGTTCCGCCTCGAGCCGCTCCCGGGGCGCCGGGCTCGGTGCTCCGGCCCGGTACTGGCGCTGCTCCGGTCCGTGCCCCACCGGGGCCGGGTCCTGGGCCCGGTCGTTCGGGTACGGGGACAGCTCGACGTCGTCGAAGCTCCGCGGCAGGTTCTCGAAGTCGCCGATCATGAGCTCCCGGCCCTTGGCACCGACCGGGACGGCGCCGGTGTACTGGGCGATCAGCTCGTGCGTGCGGGTGTCGAGCCGCGCCCCCTCCCGCGCATCCAGGGGCGAGCCGTCGGCGCCCCAGAAACCGCCCTCCCCGGAGCGGTTGGGGTCCCAGTCCGACAGGACCTCGGCGGCCGGCTCGAACGGGAACTGGCCGCCTTCGTGGCTGATCACCTTGAGGTCGTCGATCTGCACGGTGCGGGTGCCCTCGGTGTTGTCGATGTGCAGCTCGACGTAGGTCACCGGCTCCACGTTCAGGTCCCGCCGCAGCTGCTCGACCTCGTCGTCCGGGGCCGGCACGGTGGGCAGGTCGAAGGTGATGACCGCGCCCTCGTCGGTGGTGAGGGCGTAGGGGCCCGGGCGAAGACCGCTGGGAGCCGTGGTCACGGTGCCCGGCTGCGCGATCGCGTCGGGCTCCGAGGCCTTCAGCACGCCGCATCCGCTGGCGGTCAGCGCGACAGCCGCCGCGAGAGCCGCGGCGCGTCGGGGAGCGGCGAACGGTCCCGCAACGACCACAGCACACCTCCGTCGTTCTCCCGATCTTCGACGGTTCAACATTGGCACGTCCGACGAGGCATGTCACGCGGGCCGCGGGCGCGCCGCGTCTCATTGGAGCTGCCGCAGGACCTCGATCCCGGGCACTTCGTCGTGTGCGAAAGTAATTGCAACGGCATCGACCCTGACCATCCGCGGGTCGCGGTCGTGGGCCCGAGCCCAGGCGGCCGCCAGGCGGTGCAGACGAATGATTTTGTCCCGCGTAATGGATTCGAGCGGATGCCCGTACCGCAGGCTCGAACGGGTCTTCACCTCGACGACGACCACCCGTCCCTCGTGCTCCGCGACGAGGTCGGCCTCTCCCCGGAGACCGTCCCGGGAGGGCCGTGCGCGCCAGTTGCGCTCCAGCACGCGGTACCCCCGAGCCTCGAGGTGGGCGGCCGCCAGCTGCTCGCCGCGCGCGCCGAGCGCCTCGGACACAGGACACCTCCCTGCTCAGCGGCCGTCCCGACGGCAGCCGGGCGGGTGTCCCCATCGTGCGCCGTCATGGCCGCCCGCCGCGGGGTCCGCGGCGCCGTGTGCAGGCCGGATCAGGGTGCCGTGGGTCCCTCCGGCACGGGCCCGGCGGCGCCCGGCACCGAGAAGGGGTCCGTGTGGGCGAGCTCCTCCACGTTGACGTCCTTGAAGCTCATGACGTGCACGTGCTTGACGAACCGGGCGGAGCGGTAGACGTCCCACACCCACGCGTCCTTGAGCTCCACGTCGAAGTACAGTCCGTTCTTCGTCTCGACCGGCTCGATCCGGACGGAGTTGGCCAGGTAGAAGCGCCGGTCCGTCTCCACCACGAACTGGAAGAGCCCGGCGACGTCCCGGTACTCGCGGTACAGCTGCAGCTCGAGGTCCGTCTCGAAGTTCTCGAGTTCTTCGGCGCTCATGTCGTCCCGTCTCCGATCGTGCTCGGCCCGGCCGCGGGCGGCGCCGGCGTAAGCCGCCAGCTGAGCCGGTGGTGCGGCGTGGTCCCGTGCTCCTCGAGGGCGCGGCGGTGCCGGACGGCACCGTAGCCCTTGTTGCTGTCCCAACCGTACTGCGGCCACCCGCCCGCGAGCTCTCCCATGATCCGGTCCCGTTCCACCTTGGCGAGCACACTGGCCGCGGCGACGGACGCGCACGTCAGGTCCGCCCTCACCCGGGCCACCACGGTCCCGGACCAGTCGGGGCCGGGAGCGGGGACCGGCCCGGCGGCTCCGGCCGGGGAGGAGTCCTGCGGGAGCGAGAGCCAGTCGTGGCCGCCGTCGAGGAGCACGACGTCGGGCGGCGCGCCCTGCTGCGCCGCGGCCGCGACGGCCCGGCGTCCGGCGAGACGCAGCGCGGCCGTCAGTCCCAGTCCGTCGATCTCCTGCGGCGAGGCATGGCCGACGCCGGCGGCCGCGCACCACGCGAGGATGCGCGGGACGAGCGCTTCGCGCCGGGTGGGGCTGAGCAGCTTGCTGTCCCGCAGGCCGGGAACGCCGCGCTTGGTGCCGGGACGCAGGACGACCAGTCCGGCGGTGACCGGCCCGGCGAGGGCCCCGCGGCCCACTTCGTCCATCCCGCCGACGAGGCGCCCGTCCGGCGCCTGCAGGGACCGCTCGACGTCGAGCCCCGGGGCCCGGCCCCGGGGTGGCGCCGGGCGCCGGCCCCGCCGGGGCTCAGGGGCCACCGGTGGACCGGTCGGGGACGTCCGCGAAGACCTCGCTCGGGTTCTGCAGCAGCTGGAACCGGTCGAGCGGCCAGGCGATGACGAACGCGGTGCCCACGACGTCGTCGTGGCTGATGAACGTGCCGTTGTCCGCGATCTCGGCCAGGTGCACCCGGGCGTCGGCGGACGCGTCCCGGTGGTCGCCCAGCACGAAGTAGTGGTTCTCGGGGACCTCGACCTCGAACTCGAGCTCCGAGGGCGCGGACCCGGGGTGGAGGTAGGCGTCCTGCTCCTCGAGGGCATCGCCGTTGACCGTGACCCGCCCCGAGGCGTCGCAGCACACCACGGTGTCGCCCCCGACCCCGATGACGCGCTTGATGAGGTGCTGGTCCGTCCGGTCGGGCAGCACGCCGACGAAGGCCAGGGCGTCGTAGACGGCGTCCCTGGGTCCGCCCCCGCTGTCGGGCTGCGCGGGCAACCAGCCCTTGGCGTCCTCGAAGACCAGGATGTCGCCGCGCTCGAGGGGACCGAAGGTGGGCTCGAGCACGTTGACGAAGATGCGGTCGTTGAGCTGGAGGGTGTTCTCCATCGAGCCGGACGGGATGTAGAACCCCCGCACGAGGAGCGTCTTCACGACGAAGGCGATGAGCACGGCCCAGACCAGCACGAGGAGGATCTCCCGGACCGAGCCCCAGAGCGTGTCGGGACGCTGCTTGCGGGAGCGCCCGCCCCTCGAGCCCCGGCCTGCGCGGCGCGAGGGCGCGGGGTCCTGCCCGTCCTCGGCGCCGTCGAGGGGTGCTGTGGCGCGCTCCGCGTCGGCGGTGGGTGCTGCCGGGACGGGAACGGCGGCGTCACCCGGGGCACCGTGGTTCTCCTGGGGCACGCCGTCGCCGGCGGGCTGGGTCCTGTCGGCCACTGCTCTCGTCCTTCCTGGGCGGACGCCGGTGGGCGTCCGGTTCCGGATCCGTGCGGATCGCGTCAGAGCTGCCCGGCCCGGTCCCGGGGCCACAGAACAGCAATCGGTTCTCCGATGACCTTATCCGCTCGGACCAGTCCGCCACCGGGCGCGCCGAGCAGACTGCGCGAGTCCACCGACACCGACCGGTGGTCGCCCATCAGCCAGAGCCGGCCCTCGGGGACCACCGCGGTGAACTCGACCTCGCTGGGGCGGTCCCCGTCGAGGACGTAGTCCTCGGTGATCTCCTCGCCGTCGACCTCGAGGCGCCCGGAGGGACCGCAGCAGGCGACGGTGTCCCCGGGGGTGCCGACGACCCGCTTGAGGTACACGCTGTCCGAGCCGGTGAGCCCGCTCCACCGGCCGAGGCTCTGCAGGACCTGTGCGGGCCACGGGTCGTCGCTGCGCAGCGGGGCGAAGCTGCCCCGCCCGTCGAAGACCACGAGGTCGCCCCGTTCGAGGCCGGTCTCGTCGACCAGTTTGCCGACGAGCACCCGGTCCCCCGGTTCGACCGTGGGCTGCATCGAGTCCGACCCGATCCAGTAGACGTCCACCACGCAGGCGCGCAGCAGACCGGTGACCATGACGGCCACCAGGAGGGCGAGGACGACGGAACGCCAGCCCCGTGCTCGGGGCTGGCGTTCTCGCCGAACGGCGTGGGACCCGGTCGTGCGGGGGTCCCGTGCGCGGGTTCCGGTGGGCACCGAAGCGCGCGCCGTCCTACTTGCCGGACTTGCCGGACTTGACGGCCTTGCCGGACTTCGAGGACTTGGCCGTGGTGTTGTCGCGCTTCTCGCGGATGCGGGCGGCCTTGCCGTGGCGGTCGCGCATGTAGTACAGCTTCGCGCGGCGGACGTCACCGCGGGTGACGACCTCGATCTTCTCGATGACCGGGGAGTGCACCGGGAAGGTGCGCTCCACGCCCACGCCGAAGGAGACCTTGCGGACGGTGAAGGTCTCGTGCACGCCGGCGCCCTGGCGGCCGAGGACGAAGCCCTTGAAGACCTGGACACGGGAGCGGCTGCCCTCGACGATGTTGACGTGCACGTTGAGGGTGTCGCCCGGGCGGAAGTCGGGGACGTCGTTGCGCAGCGACTTGGCGTCGAGCTGGTCGAGAATGTTCATGGTGACTCTCCTGGTGAACGCCGCAGGTCGCTCACGTGGGTCGGCACGGATCCGTGGCGGCGGGGCGGTGCCCGGTCCGGGTGCGGAATCCGCAAGACGTGGTGACGGGAGCCCCGTGCGGGGTGCCCGGGTGTCCGGCTGTTGGTCGCTCATCCCCCTGCGGCAGGGGCGTGCCCAGCAGACACACAGCTGAACATTATGCCACAGGTTCCCCGGCGGCGCCGTCCCCGGCGCGCACCACGCGTCCGCCCGAGACGACCCAGCCCGCCTCGGCGAGGACGGCGCGGTCCGCGCGGTCCAGGCCGGTGGGGTCGAGGGACGCGACGAGGTCGGGGCGGCGGGCGGCGGTGCGCTGCAGCTGCCGGTCGCGCCGCCAGCGCGCGATCCGGCCGTGGTGGCCCGAGAGCAGGACCTCGGGGACCGGCCGGTCCCGCCACAGCGCCGGCTTGGTGTAGACGGGGTACTCCAGCAGCCCGTCCGCGTGGGACTCCTCCACGAGGGACTCGGGGTTGCCGACCACGCCGGGCACGAGCCGCCCGATGGCCTCGACCATGGCCAGCACGGCGACCTCCCCGCCGTTGAGGACGTAGTCCCCGAGGCTCATGGGGCGGACCTCGAAGTGCTCGCGGGACCAGTCGACGACGCGCTCGTCGATGCCCTCGTAGCGCCCGCACGCGAAGACGAGGTGCTTGCGCAGGGCCAGGTCGCGGGCGGTGGCCTGGGTGAAGACCTCACCGGCCGGGGAGGGCACGACCAGCACCGGCCGCTCCCCCGCGGCCCCGGGGCCGGCCGCGGGGCCGCCTCCGAGGACGGCGCCGAGCGCCGCGGCCCACGGCTCCGGCTTCATGACCATGCCGGCCCCGCCGCCGTAGGGGGTGTCGTCCACGGTGCGGTGCCGGTCGGTCGTGAACTCGCGCAGGTCCGTCACGGTCAGCTCGAGGAGGCCCTGCTGCCGGGCCTTGCCGATGAGCGAGAGGTCCAGGGCCGAGAGGTACTCGGGGAAGATGCTGACGACGTCGATGCGCATCAGCGCCCGTCCTCCGGCGCCCCGTCCTCGGGCTCCCCGGCGTCAGTCGTCCCGCCGTCGGGCTTGCCGCCGTCGAGGCCGAGCTCGAGCAGCCCCGGAGGCGGGGTCACCACGACGAAGCCCCCCTCGGGGTCGACGACCGGCACGATCTCCTCGACGAACGGGAGCACGGCCTCGCGCCGGCCCTCGTCGAGCTCGATCTCCAGCAGGTCCTGGACCGGCAGCGTGCGCAGACCGGTGACCACGCCGATCCGCGGCCCCGTGCCGTCCTCGGGACCGGTGCGCACCTCGAGGTCGACCAGCTCGTACTCGTACCACTCGTCGGCCTCGGGGTCCTCCTCGAGCGCCTCGGCGTAGAGGCGGGCACCGCGCAGGGTCTCGGCCCCGTTGCGGTCGGGGACCTCCTCGAGGGCCACCACGAGCACGGCCTTGTTCCAGCGCGCCCCGCGCACGGTGACCACGCCCTCGGGGGCGAGGGGGACGGACGGTTCGATCAGCAGCCGGGCGCCGGGGGCGAAGCGCTCCTCCGGGGCGTCGGTGAACAGCTGCACGGTGACCTCCCCCCGGATGCCGTGGGGTTTGCCGACGCGGGCGACCTGGACCTTCATGGAACTCCTGGGAGTCGGCGGCCGGGTGGCCGCGGGGACGGGGTGCGGTGGCAAGGGGGAAAAGCCGACGGTCCCCGCATCCGGTGCGGATGCGGGGACCGTGCGGGCGGCGGAACCGGACGCCGGGGCGTCCGGTGGGCGCCTCAGCGGGTGCGGTCGGTGTCGACGACGTCGATCCGGACCGGGCCGTCCTCGGCGAGCGCGCCCACGACGGTGCGCAGCGCCTTGGCCGTGCGGCCCTGGCGGCCGATCACCCGCCCGAGGTCGTCGGGGTGCACCCGGACCTCGAGGGTCTCCGACCGGCGCCCGCTCTTGACACGGACGTCGACGTCATCGGGGCTGTCCACGATCCCGCGGACCAGGTGCTCCAACGCGTCGGCGAGCATGACTACTCGGCCTTCTCGGCGTCAGCCGCGGGGGCGTCGTCGGACTCGGCAGCGGGGGCGGCCGGCTCGGCGGCCTTCTCGCCCTTGGGGGTGATGGCCTCGGGGACGATCACGGAGCCCTTGTCGGGGGCGACGAACTCGGCCTTGGGCTCACGCGTGCGGAGGGTGCCCTCGGCGCCCTCCTCGCCCTTGAACCGCTGCCAGTCGCCGGTCACCTTCAGGATGGCGGCGACGGCCTCGGACGGCTGGGCGCCGACGCCGAGCCAGTACTGGGCCCGGTCCGAGACGACCTCGATGTAGGAGGGGTGCTCGGTCGGGTGGTACTTGCCGATCTCCTCGATGACGCGGCCGTCGCGCTTCTTGCGGGAGTCGACGACGACGACGCGGTAACGGGGATCGCGCATCTTGCCCATGCGCTTGAGACGGATCTTAACAGCCACTGGTGTGGACTCTCCTGGTTCTGGGATGAGGTGAACGCCCTGGTCTCGCTCCCGTGGGGCGGGCCGGTCACAGGGGTTCTTCGGACACGAGAAACGTGCGGCGAGAGGGACCGCACGCGTCGAGTACCCGTCCAGTATGCCAGACGTCGTCAAGTCCGCCGGCCCACGGCCCGCTCACTGCTCGAGGCGCGCGGCCTCCCGCCACGTGAGGGCGCGTCCGCCCTGGAACACGGCGCGCTGGTAGATCCGTTCCCCGAGGCGCAGCAGCACCCAGGCCGCGGCCAGGGCGGTCGTGAGGGACAGCACGGGCTGCCACCAGGCCACGCCGCCGTCCAGCATCCGGATGGGCATGGCCACCGAGGAGACGACCGGCACGAAGGACGCGGCCGTCAGCCACGCGCCCTCGGCGTAGAGGCCCACGAAGAGGGCGCCGACGAGCACCGTCATGATCGGCCCGGTGCTCGTCTGGAGGTCCTCGGAGCGGGAGGCCAGGGAGCCGAGGACCGCCCATACGGAGGCCTGCGCGGCGAAGCCCGCCACGAAGAAGGCCACGAACCAGCCGGAGGCGGCGACGATCCAACCGACGTCCGCGGCGGCGCCCGTGACGTTGACGCCGACGAGGCCGACCGCGGCGTAGAGGCCGATCTGCGCGAACGCCAGCAGGCAGTTGCCGAGCACCTTGCCGTAGAGCAGCTGCCGGACCGGGACGGCGGTGGCCAGGATCTCCACCACCCGGTTCTGCTTCTCCTCGAGCACGGAGTTGGCGATGGCCATGCCGAAGAGGATGGCGGCCAGGTAGAACAGGAACGCGAAGACGAAGCCCACGACGAGCCGCGCGGGGCCGCGGTCCTGCCCGCCGGACAGCAGCTCGGTGCGGACCTCGGAGCCCGCGGTCAGCTCCTCGGCGGTCGTCCCGGCCGCCCGGGCGTTGGCCGCCAGGGTCTCCTCGGCCACCGCCTGCTCGAGGGCCCGGGCGAGCGCGGGATCGACGTCGTCCTGGCCGACCACCGTCCAGCCGTCGAGGCCCCGCAGCAGCGCGGCGTCGGCGGTCTCGTCGGCCACCGCGCGGCGGGCCGCGTCCGGGGAGTGGGCGGAGTGCACGGTGAGGGTGTCGTCGCCGCTCTCGGCCAGCGCCTGCGCCGCCCGCGCCGCGACGGGCGCGGCCTCGGGCGCCGCGGTCGCCAGGACGTGGTCCGCGGCCCGGCCGCCGAACAGGGCGGAGGCGGCGATCGAGCCGGCCACGAGGAGCACCGTGACCACGGTGGAGAGCAGGAAGGACCGGTCGCGCAGCTTGACCGAGATCTCGCGGGCCGTGACGATCCACCAGGGACGGGCTGCGGGCGGGCGGGGGGTCATCGGGTGACCTCGCGGTAGACGTCGGACAGGGCGGGGACGATCTCGGTGAACTCCAGGAGCCCGCGGGGCACGGCGGCCTCGAGCAGGCGACGGCGGGCGTCGTCGTCGTCGAGCTCGAGCACCGCGGCCGGGCCGTCGACGTCGACGACGCGCACGCCCCGCAGGTCCCGCACCCAGCCGGCGTCCTGCTCGCAGCGCATCCGGTGCCGGCGGGGACCGGCGCGGCGCAGGTCGTCGGCCGCTCCGGCGGCCATGACCCTGCCGCCGGAGAGCACGACCAGGGAGTCGCAGAGCCGGTCGACGAGGTCGAGCTGGTGGCTCGAGAAGAGCACGGGCACGCCCTGGGCCGTGTGCTCGCGCAGCAGCCCGACCATGGAGTCCACCGCCACGGGGTCCAGGCCGGAGAACGGCTCGTCCAGCACCAGGGCGGCGGGCCCGTGCAGGAGCGCGGCGGCGACCTGCACCCGCTGCTGGTTGCCGAGGGAGAGGGACTCCAGCCTGTCCCTCCCGCGGTCGCCCAGGTCGAAGCGCTCGAGCAGCCGCCCGGCCTCCGCGAGGGCGTCGCGCCGGTCCATGCCGTGGAGCCGGCCGAGGTAGCCGAGCTGCTCGAGCACGGGCTGCTTGAGGTAGAGCCCCCGTTCCTCGGGCATGTACCCGAAGCCGGCGCGGTCCGCCGCGGTGGCGGGCCGGCCGTCCCACAGGACCTCCCCGGAGGAGACGCGCAGCACGCCCATGAGCATCCGCATGGTCGTGGTCTTGCCCGCGCCGTTGGCGCCGACGAAGCCGGTCATCCGGCCCGGCTCGACCCGGAAGGAGACGTCCTCGACCACGGTGCGGCCCCCGAAGGTCCGGCTCAGGCCCCGCGCCTCGAGGACGTGCCCCTCGGGGCGGCGGCGGAAGCGGGTGGTGGTCGCCGCAGGAGTGGTGCTGGTGCTCATGGGCCCGGGGTCCTCTCGGGGTGCGTCCTCCCGGTGGGTGCCGGGCGGCTCGTTCCCCAGCCTACGAACGCGGGGGCCCGGAGGTATCCCCACCCGGGCGGAGTGCCGGCGCCGTGGCGCCCGGGCTCCGCCCCGGTGGCCTCCGCCCCGGGGCGGAGCCGGCTCAGTCGACCAGGCCCGCCCGGTGGGCGAAGACGACGGCCTGCACCCGGTCCCGGGAGCCCGTCTTCGCGAGGATGTTGGACACGTGGGTCTTGACGGTGGCGGGCCCGAGGAACAGCCGCTGGGCGATCTCCGCGTTGGACAGCCCGTCCGAGACCAGCAGCAGCACCTCGTGCTCCCGCTCGGTGAGGGAGTCGAGGACCCGGCGCCGCGCGGGGTCGGGCGGCGAGGGGTCGGCCGGCGCGGGAGCGGGGGCAGGGGGGTCCGTGGTCAGGGCCCGGATGACGCGCAGCGTGGCCTCGGGGGCGAGCAGCGCGTGGCCGCCGGCCACGGCGCGCACGGCCTCCACGAGGTCGTCCGGGTCCGCGTTCTTCAGCAGGAACCCGCTGGCCCCGGCGGCGAGCGCGTCGAAGAGGTAGTCCTCGCGGTCGAACGTGGTGACGATCACGACCTTGGCGCACCCGGTCCCGACGATCCGGCGGGTGGCCTCGATGCCGTCCATGACGGGCATCTGCACGTCGAGCAGGGCGACGTCCACCGCGCCGTCGCGGGCGGCGGCGACGGCCTCCGCGCCGTCGGAGGCCTGCGCCACGACCTCGATGTCGTCCTCCACGGACAGGACCATGGCGAAGCCGGAGCGCACGAGGGCGTGGTCGTCGGCGAGCAGGACTCGGATCATGCCTCTGATCCTCGCAGAATCCTGTCCGTGGTGCCGGACGTGGTGCCGGACGTGGCGCCGACGGCGGCGTCCGGGGCGTCTCCCCCGGAGCCTCCGGGGGGCAGCGGGCAGCGGGTGCGGACCCGCCAGCCGGGCCGGCCCGAGCGCGGCCCGATCTCCGCCTCCCCGCCGTGCAGGCGGACGCGCTCGCGCAGCCCCTGAAGGCCGAACCCGGTGCCGGCGGTGCCGCGGCGGGGCGAGCCGTCGTCGAGCACCTCGAGCTCGAACCACGGCCCGCCGGGGCCGCGGCCCGTGCGCAGCGTGACGGACGCGGCGGTGGCCGTGGAGTGGCGGATCACGTTGGACAGGGACTCCTGGGCGCAGCGGAAGGCGGACAGGCCCAGCGCCGGGGGGATCCTGTCCAGGTCACCCGGGACGGCCTCGACCGTGCGGACGTCCACCGCGAGCCCGTTGTCGGCGTGCCGGCGGGCGAGGGCGGCGATGTCGGCGAGACCGGGGTCCGGCCGGCGGGCGGCGGGCGAGGCGCCCCCGCCGGGGCCTGGGGCGCCCTCCTCGCCCTCGGCGCGCAGCACGCCGAGCAGCTGGCGCATCTCCCCCACGGCGGTCCGGCTGGACACCTCGATGGTGCGCAGGGCCGTGGTGGCGGCGGCGGGGTCACGGTCCAGGACCTTGCGCGCGGCACCGGCCTGGATGCCGATCACGGACACGTGGTGGGCGACGACGTCGTGCAGCTCCCGGGCGATGCGCATCCGCTCGTCGACGACGGCGCGGCGGGCGATCTCCGCGGACTGCTCCCGGATCCGCTGCGCCTGGGCCGCGAGGCGGTGCTGCTGCAGCGCGGCCCGCCAGGACGCGCGCCCGGCGAGCACGGCCCCGCCGAAGTACACGGCGTTCACGAGCAGGGTGAACACCGCGTAGGACGGCAGCTGGGGCAGCGGCCCGTCGACCTCGCCCAGTCCGGTGAGGAAGTCCGCGTAGGCGTTGGTGACGGTGAAGGCGCCGAGCAGCCACAGGCCCATGGTCCCCACGACCACCGACATCGCGACCCACAGGGCCTGGCGGTCGCGCGACCAGGCGACGGCGGCGTAGAGGGCTGCGAAGTAGGCGCCCTGGAAGGGCAGCGTCATGGCGGCCGTGGGGCTCGCGTAGGTCAGGCCCAGGAACAGCGCGGAGGATGCGACCACCACGGGCAGCGGGTAGCGCCGGCGCAGGGCGAGCGGCACCACGATGAGCACGGTGCTGAGGTAGAAGCGCCAGGGCTCGTCCCCCTCCGCGAGCCCCGCGTAGCTGTGCACCAGCACGGACGCCAGGAGCGCGACGAGCAGGAAGCCGAGGGCGGCCAGCACGTCGTTGCGCCGCTGGGCCGCCGTGGGCGCGGGCCGGGACCAGTACGGGTCCTCGGGGTCGTTGAGCCAGGCGGTGACGCGCGCCGCGAGCGGAGTGCCCCGGCCGGTGCCCGCCCCGGCGTCCGGGTCAGTGGTGGGTCGGGTGTGCACGCCCCCACGGTAGCCCGCGGCGGACGCCGCGGAAATCCGCCCCGCGGCGGATCCTGCGGGGAGCTCAGTCGCGGAGCAGGCCGAAGAAGCGGCGCAGGCGCGCTCGCGAGCCCGGGGCGGCGGGCGTCATCGGGAGCTGGGCGGCCGGTCCGGCGGACGCGGGCCGCTCCTCGTTCCGCCGGCGGCGCGCGCCGCGCAGGGCGGCGTAGTAGGCGCTCTCCGCGGCGGCGTCCGCGAGCAGTGCCGCGGACAGGGTGCCGAGCACGCGCGCCCCGGCGCCGCCGCGCCGAGCCGCCCCGGCGAGCCCGACCCCGAGGGCGGTCTCGGTGCCGGCGACGGCCAGCAGCAGCTCCGGCCGGCGGACGAGGGCCCGCTGGTAGCGCGCGAACAGCCCGTCGCCGGTCGGCTCGATGGTCATCCCCCGCAGCAGGGCCGAGGCCACGCCCGTGGGCTCGTAGTGCTCGGCGCCCTCCGTCTCCGTGAGCTCCCGGCGGCCCTCGACGACCTTGGCGGCGAGCACGGGCAGCCCCAGCAGCTGCAGGACGGACTCCAGGACCAGGTCGGTGGACTCCCCCAGCACGTAGTTGCGCAGCCGGTTGGTCTCGGCCGGGTCGAGGTCGAAGACGGAGGCCACGGACTCGGTCTGCAGGTCCGAGGTGCCGCCGGAGCACAGCCGGACGAGGTCGCGCTCGAACCGGGCGGCCGGCGTCTCCTCGGCCTCGACGGACACCCCGCCCGCGGGGAGCCAGTCGGGGCCCCACTCGAGGGCGCACACGGCGTCGGCCGCCTCGAGGTCGGTGACGGACGCGGGGTCCTCCCCGGCGAGCAGGACCTCGAAGGAGCGGGTGGCCCCGTCCGAGGACAGCGCCACGGCGGTCTCGGCGAGACCGGTGCGCACGGCCCAGAAGTCGACCTCGGCGTCGAAGACCACCACGGACCAGCCGTGCCGGGACACGGCGGTGAACCCGGTGCCGGACAGGGCCGCCAGCACGGGCAGCTCTGGGGCGTCCAGGCGCACGAGCAGCACCCGGCGCAGCCCGGGGTGCTCGGGCCGGAGCTGCTGGCCGGTCATCCGCACGAGGGTCGCGGAGAGCTCGTCGAGGGTGCACCCGGGCCGCACGGAGCCGTCCTCGGAGGCCTGCGCCAGCCGGCCCCCGGCGTCGGCGAGGAACATCAGCTGAGTGGCCCGAGGGCCCTCGGCGTAGGCGCTGATCAGGCGGTGGTGGGCGATGACCTTGCGCATCCCCTCGCAGGTGGGGCGCAGCCCGGAGCCGTCGGACGCGGCGGCCTCCGTCGCGCACAGCACCGTGGCGGGGACCAGGTCCCACGCGGAGGTGGGGGACGCGATGTCGTCGGCGGGGAGTGAGGTCATGGCGTCCATGCTACGCCGTCGCCGCGGCCGCCCGGGGGGCTCGCGGAGCGTTCCCGGCGGCGCCGGTCCGCTCAGCGGGGCCCGTCGACGAGCTCGGCCGTGGTGCCGTCCTGGAGGGCGGCCAGGCCCGCCCGCAGGCGGCGGGCCAGCCCGGGGCGCAGGTACCGGTCCAGGTCCGCGGGGGCCGTCCAGCGGTGGCTGAGCAGTTCCTCCTCCTGGATCGCGATGGGCGTGTCGGCACCGATGACGCCGCCGTCGTAGACGAAGGAGACCGAGTCCCCCCACAGGCCCATGGCCACGCCGTGGTGGACGACGAGGAGCCGGCCCTCGGGCAGGTGCAGGCCGATCTCCTCGACGACCTCGCGGAAGCACCCGGTGCGGGGGTCCTCCCCCGCCTCGACGGTGCCTCCGGGCACGGTCCAGTCGGACTTGTAGTTGGGCTCCACGAGCAGCACGCGGCCCTCGGGGTCGCGGATGAGGGCCTCCGCGGCGAGGCGGCGGGTCGGCAGGGAGTCCACGAACTGCTTCAGCTCGGCCTCGGACAGGTAGGAGCTCACGGCGCGATCACTGTCCCAGGAACTTCTCGAAGCCCTTGGGCAGGTTCAGGTCCGCGGGGTCCGGCTGCCCCGGGGCGGCGCCGAACGCCGATCCGGCGGGCGCCTTCTGCTTCCGCTGCTGCTCGAGGGCCGCGTTCTCCTGCGCCCGCTTGGCGGGGTTGCCCGAGCGGGAGCCCCCCTTCTTCGCGGAGCCCTTGCCCTTGCCCTTCTTCGGACCGCCGCCGGCGCCGGGCATGCCGGGGATGCCGGCCGGCATGCCCGGCACGCCCTTGCCCTGGGCCAGGCGCTTCATCATCTTCTGCGCCTGGGCGAAGCGCTCCATGAGCTGGTTCACCTCGGAGACGGTGACGCCCGAGCCCTTGGCGATGCGGGCGCGCCGGGAGCCGTTGATGATCTTGGGCGCCACCCGCTCGTGCGGGGTCATGGACCGGACGATGGCCTCGACGCGGTCGATCTCGCGCTCGTCGAAGTTCTCGAGCTGCTCGCGCATGCCGGCGGCGCCCGGCATCATCATGAGCATCTTCTTCATCGACCCCATCTTGCGCAGCTGCTGCATCTGGGCGAGGAAGTCCTCGAAGGTGAAGTCCTCCTGGTCGGTGAACTTCCGGGCCATCTTCTCGGCCTCGTCGCGGTCCCACTGCTTCTCGGCCTGCTCGATCAGCGTGAGGACGTCGCCCATGTCGAGGATGCGGGACGCCATGCGGTCCGGGTGGAACTGCTCGAAGTCGTCGACGTTCTCCCCGGTGGAGGCGAACATAATGGGCTTGCCGGTCACGGAGGCCACGGACAGCGCGGCGCCGCCGCGGGCGTCGCCGTCGAGCTTGGACAGGACCACGCCCGTGAAGTCGACGCCCTCGTTGAAGGCCTGGGCCGTGTTCACGGCGTCCTGGCCGATCATCGCGTCGATGACGAAGAGGACCTCGTCGGGCCGGACGGCGTCGCGGATGTCGCGGGCCTGCTCCATGAGGGCCTCGTCGATGCCGAGACGGCCGGCGGTGTCCACGATGACCACGTCGTGCAGCCGCGCGCGGGCCTGGGCCACGCCGTCCCGGGCGACCTGCACGGGGTCACCCGTGGGGTCGTCGAACTCCGAGGTGGTGCCCGGGTGCGGGGCGAAGACCGGCACCCCGGCGCGCTCGCCCACGACCTGGAGCTGGGTGACCGCGTTGGGCCGCTGGAGGTCGGAGGCCACGAGCAGGGGTCGGTGCCCCTGGCCCTTGAGCCACTTGCCGAGCTTGCCGGCCAGGGTGGTCTTGCCGGCGCCCTGGAGGCCGGCGAGCATGATGATCGTGGGCCCGGTCTTGGCCATCCGGATCCGGCGGGTCTGGCCGCCGAGGATGTTCTGCAGCTCCTCGTTGACGATCTTCACGACCTGCTGGCCGGGGTTCAGCGCCTCGGAGACCTCGAGCCCGAGGGCACGCTCCTTGACCGCGGCGGTGAACTCGCGCACGACCGGCACGGCGACGTCGGCGTCGAGCAGGGCGCGGCGGATCTCCCGCACGGTGGCGTCGACGTCCGCCTCGGTCAGGCGGCCCTTGCCTTTGAGGTTCTTGAAGGTGGCGGTCAACCGGTCGGACAGTGAATTGAACACGGGTCGAAAGCTGCTTTCGTCGAGGGAGGCGGCCGGTGCGCCGCGGTCTGCACCGCGGGCCGCGGCCCGGCCCGGTGTGGCGGGTCAGTGTCCAAGGTTAGCAACTCCCGGCAGTGCGGCACCCTCCCCCGCCGACGCACCGGGACGACGACGGCCGGTCCCCTCCCGGTGGAGGTGACCGGCCGTCGGGACCGGTGGGGTCAGAGCGCCGTCTCGTCGCGCTCGCCCGTGCGCACGCGCACGGCGTGGTGCACGTCGGTGACCCACACCTTCCCGTCACCGGCGCGGCCGGTGTTGGCGGAGGAGACGATGACGTCGACGATGTCCGTGGCCTGGTGGTTGTCGACGAGGATCTCGATCCGGACCTTCTCGAGCAGGTCCACCGTGTACTCCGCGCCGCGGTAGACCTCGGTGTGCCCGCGCTGCTGCCCGTAGCCGTGCACGTTCTGGACCGTCATGCCCTGCACGCCGTAGGACTCGAGGGCCGACTTGATGTCCTTGAACTTCTCGGGGCGCACGATCGCGGTGACGAGTTTCATGGGAGGGGTGCCTTTCGTGAGGGTGGTTTGCGCCGGTGGTCGCCGCACGGCTCAGCTGTGCACGGGCTCGGAGCGACCGGGCTCGAAGGACGTGGCGTCCTGCCCGGCGCTGTGCCGTCCCGGGGTGAAGGAGCCCGTGGCGTCGCCGGCCAGCGCGTAGCCGGACTCGGCGTGCTGGGTGATGTCGATGCCGTCGATCTCGTCCCGCTCGGGGATCCGGAAGCCGATGGTCCTGTCGATCACGAAGGCGATGACGAAGGTCAGCACCGCGCAGTAGACGACCGAGACGAGCACCGCCACCACCTGGGTGAGGAGCAGACCGAAGCCGCCGCCGTAGAACAGGCCCGCCGTGCCCTCGGAGGGCAGCGCCACGAAGCCCAGGGCCACGGTGCCCACGATGCCGGAGACCAGGTGCACGCCGATGACGTCCAGGGAGTCGTCCATGCGCAGCCGGTACTTGAGGCCCACGGCGAGCGCGGAGCAGATGCCGGCCACGAAGCCGATCCCGATCGCCCAGACCGGGGAGACGTTGGCGCAGGCCGGGGTGATGGCCACGAGCCCGGCCACGGCGCCGGAGGCGGCCCCCAGGGAGGTGGCGTGCTTGTCGCGGATGCGCTCGGTGAGCAGCCAGCCCAGCATCGCGGCGGAGGGGGCCACGAGGGTGTTGATCCAGATGAGCCCGGCCTGTTCGGCGGTGCCGGCGGCACCGGCGTTGAAGCCGAACCAGCCGAACCACAGGATCGCGGCGCCGAGCATCACCAGCGGCAGGTTGTGGGGGCGCTGGCTCGGGTCCTTGCCGAAGCCCTGGCGGGCGCCGACGATCGTGATGAGGATCAGCGCGGCCACGCCGGCGTTGATGTGCACCACGAGACCGCCGGCGAAGTCGATGGCCTCACCGAGCGCGGAGCCGATGGCGCCGTCCTCGGTGAGCAGCCCGCCGCCCCAGACCATGTAGGCCAGGGGGGCGTAGACGAGCGTGGCCCAGACGGGCACGAACACGGCCCAGGCGCCGAAGCGGGCGCGGTCGGCGATCGCCCCGGAGATCAGGGCGACGGTGATGATGGCGAACGTCCCGCCGTAGGCGGCACCGAGGAGGTCCTCGGTGCCCATGATGTCGGCCAGGGCGAAGGAGGACACCGGGCTGCCCGTGAGCCCGCCCAGCAGCGGGTCCCCGCCGCTCATGGAGTAGCCCCACAGGACCCACACCACGGAGACGAAGGCGATGGAGATGAAGCTCATCATCATCATGTTGAGGACGCCCTTGGCCCGGGTCATCCCGCCGTAGAACAGGGCCAGCCCCGGGGTCATGAAGAAGACCAGGGCTGCCGCGACGATCGTCCACACGTGTCCAGCTGTGATTTCCACGATGTGCACCTCTCTCTGAAGGTTGGTTCGGTCACCGGTGCCACTGGCCCGTTCCCCGCGGGGCCGTCCGGTGCTCACCGTTCCTTATCGAGTGTCCGAGAGAGATGTTTCGTCCGTCGGCGTGCCGGGTTGCCGACATGTTTCACGCCCGCCGCACGGGTTACGCGCAGGTGAACTGCGGCGGGCGTGTGGGGCGTTGGGGGGACGGATCAGTCGAGCAGGGCGTCCACGAAGCTCTCGGGCTCGAAGGGTGCGAGGTCGTCCGGCCCCTCGCCGAGGCCGATGAGCTTGACCGGCACCCCGAGGCTCTTTTGGATGGCGACCACGATGCCGCCCTTGGCGGTGCCGTCCAGCTTGGTGAGGACGATGCCGGTGACGTCGACGACCTCGGCGAAGACCCGCGCCTGGGTCATGCCGTTCTGCCCGGTGGTCGCGTCGATGACGAGCAGCACCTCGTCGACGGTGGCGGCCTTCTCGACGACCCGCTTGATCTTCCCGAGCTGGTCCATCAGGCCCGCCTTGTTCTGGAGCCGGCCGGCGGTGTCGATCATCACGACGTCCACCTCGTGCTCGATGCCGGCGGTCACGGCGTCGTAGGCCACCGAGGCGGGGTCGGCGCCCTCGGCGTGCGAGCGCACGGTGGGCACGCCCACGCGGGCGCCCCAGGTGGAGAGCTGGTCGGCGGCCGCGGCGCGGAAGGTGTCCGCGGCGCCGAGCACCACGTCCTTCTCCTCGGCGACGAGCACGCGGGCGAGCTTGCCCACGGTGGTGGTCTTGCCCACGCCGTTGACGCCCACCACGAGGACGACGGCGGGGATCGACCCCTTGCGCTGCACGGCGAGGGACCGGTCCATCGACGGGTCGACCAGCGCGAGGAGCTCTTCCCGGAGCATCGCCTTCACGTGGGCGGGGTCGTCGGTGCCCTCGACCTTGACCCGGCGCTGGAGGGCCTTGACGAGGGCCATGGACGAGTCCGTGCCGAGGTCGGCGAGCAGCAGCGTCTCTTCGATCTCGTCCCACACGTCCTGGTCGATGCGGTCGCGCGAGAGCAGGGCCAGCAGGCCCTTGCCGAAGACGTTGTTGGACTTGGCCAGCCGCCCGCGCAGCCGCGCCATCCGGGACGCGGCGGACTCGGGGCGGTCGAGGGCCCGCCGGGTGTCGGCGGGCGGAGCCGGGGCGGTGCCGGGTTCCAGGTCCCCGGGGGCGGCGACGGGACCGCCCTCGAGGTCGTCGGGGTCCCGGGTGGAGGGGTAGCCGCCGCGGGGCGCCTTGGGCCCCCGCAGCAGGACCAGCCCGAGCAGACCGAGGACCACGACGGCGATGAGCACGTATGCGAGAACGGGTATCGAATCCACGTCGCCCAGCTTCTCACACCGCCCCGTTCCGGGGCCGACGGCGGCGGGTCCGGGCGGCCGCCCGGGAGTCCTAGACTCGACGGGTGCCTGTCCAGCCCGCCGCCGCCGCGCCCGAGCGCGAGCGCGTTCCCCAGCAGATCACGGTGCTCATCGCCGCCGCCTTCGTCATCGCGATCGGCTACGGCATCGTGGCCCCCGTGCTTCCCCAGTTCGCCACGACCTTCGGGGTGGGCGTGGCCGCCGCCTCGGCCGTGGTCAGCGTCTTCGCCGTGGCCCGCCTCCTCTTCGCCCCGGCGGGCGGGCGGATCCTGAACCGGATCGGCGAGCGCCCGACCTACGTGACCGGCGTGCTCATCGTCGCGCTGTCCTCGGCGGCCACCGCGTTCGCCCAGACCTACTGGCAGCTGCTGCTGTTCCGGGGCCTCGGCGGGATCGGCTCGGTGATGTTCACGATCTCGGCGATGGGGCTGATCGTGCGGCTGGCCCCGCCGCGGATGCGGGGGCGGGTCTCGGGCTACTACGCCTCCGCGTTCCTGGTGGGCGGGGTGCTCGGCCCCGTGCTCGGCGGGCTGCTGGCCGGCTTCGGCATGCAGGCGCCGTTCCTGATCTACGCGGTGTCGCTGCTGGTGGCCGTGGCCGTGGTGCACTTCCGGCTCAAGGACGAGGTCCTCGGCGCCGGCAAGGACCGCCGGAACCAGCCGGTCATGACCGTGGCCGAGGCGCGCCGGGTGGGGGCCTACCGCGCCGCCCTGGTCTCCAGCTTCGCCAACGGGTGGACCGCCCACGGGATCCGGGTGGCCCTCGTGCCGCTGTTCGCGGTGGCCGTGCTCGGGGCGGGTCCGGCCGTGGCCGGCCTGGCCCTGGCGGTCTATGCCGCGGGCAACGCGATGACGCTGCCGGTCACGGGCCGGCTCACGGACCGGTTCGGGCGCAGGCCGCTCGTGCTCAGCGGCCTGGTGCTCAACGGGGTCGCGACCATGGGGCTGGGCCTGGTCCAGGACGTCCCGTGGTTCGTGGTCCTCTCGCTCGTGGCCGGGATGGGCTCCGGGACCCTGAACCCGGGTCAGCAGGCGACCGTGGCCGACGTCATCGGACCGGACCGGGCCGGCGGGCCGGTGCTGGCCCGTTTCCAGATGAGCGCCGACGCCGGTCAGATCCTCGGCCCCGTGGTGGCCGGTGCGCTGGCCGACGCCGCGGGCTTCGGCTGGGCCTTCGGGGTCTCCGGGGCGATCATGCTGCTGGCGGCCGGGGCCTGGCTGCCGGTGCGGGACACGATGGAGCGGCCCGACCCGCCGCCCGTGGGCGGCGCCGGGCAGTAGCGCCGCCGCCGGGCCCGGTGGGGATCAGCGCAGCTCGGCGAGCCGCTGCCCGATGACGGTGGTCACGCCGTCCCCGCGCATCGCCACCCCGTAGAGGGCGTCGGCGATCTCCATGGTCCGCTTCTGGTGGGTGATGATGATCAGCTGCGAGGTCTCCTGCAGCTGCCGGAAGATGCTCAGCAGCCGCCCGAGGTTGCGGTCGTCGAGGGCCGCCTCGACCTCGTCCATGACGTAGAAGGGCGAGGGGCGGGCCTTGAAGATCGCCACGAGCAGCGCGATCGCCGTCAGCGAGCGCTCCCCGCCGGAGAGCAGGGACAGGCGCTTGATCTTCTTGCCGGCCGGGCGCGCCTCGACGTCGATCCCGGTGGAGAGCATGTCCGTGGGGTCGGTGAGGCGCAGCCGGCCCTCCCCGCCCGGGAACAGGGTGGCGAAGACGCCCTCGAACTGCCGGGCGGTGTCGGCGTAGGCCTCCGCGAAGACGCGCTCCACGTGCTCGTCGACGTCGCGGATGATGCTGCGCAGGTCCTGCCGGGAGCGCTTGAGGTCCTCGAGCTGCTCGGCCAGGAAGCGGTGGCGCTCCTCGAGGGCCGCGAACTCCTCCAGCGCCAGCGGGTTCACCCGCCCCAGGGAGGCGAGCTCCTTCTCGGCCCGGCGCAGCCGCGCCTCCTGCTCGGCGCGCATGTAGGGGGCCCCCGCCGCGGTCTCGGCCGGGGCGCCGGTCGCGGCGCCGAACAGGGCGTCCTGGCCGTCGCCGGTGGCCGACGGCGCGGTGGCCGCGGGCTCGGCGCCCTCCGGCGCCCCGTGCTCGGGACCGGGGTCGGGGATCAGCAGGTGCGGCCCGTAGTGCTCCACGAGCGCGTCCGGGGTGAGCCCCAGCTCCTCGAGGGAGCGGTCCTCCAGGGCCTGGATCCGGGCGCGCTGCTGGGTGCGGGCCAGCTCGTCCCGGTGCACGGAGTCGGTGAGCTCGGCGAGCCGTGCGGCGAGCCGGTCGTTCGCGGCGCGCAGGTCCGTCAGCTCCGCGTCCAGCCCGGCGCGGACCGCCTCGGCCCGGTCCCGCTCCGCGGCGGCGACCGCCGCGGACGCGGTCACGAGCTCGAGCAGCTGCCCGGCGCCGGCGAGCACCGCCTCGGCGTTGCGGGCCTGGAGCCGGCGGCGCCGCGCCCGGCGCGCCGCGTCCTCGCGGGCCCGGCGCTCGGCCGCGGCGGCCCGCTCCTGCGACGCGGCCCGGTTGCCGAGGGCCCGGGCCTGCTCCTCCAGCGAGCGCAGGGCCAGCCGGGCCTCCGTCTCCGCGGTGCGCGCCGTCGTGGCGGCCCGGTGCAGCTCGTCGCGGCGGGCGGCGGCCTCGAGCTGGACGGTCTCGGTGTCCTCCTCGCCGTGCTCCTCAGCGGCCTCGAGCCGCTCGGCGGTCTCGCGCAGCCGCTCCTGCTCCCGGGCCAGGTGCTGCCGGGCGGCCGCCACCTGCTCGTCGAAGCGCCGGGTCTCCGCCTCGGCGGAGTCCAGCACGGCCCGGACCCGGGACAGCACGGACGCGGCACGGTCCGCCGCGCGCTCGGCGGCGCGCAGGGCCGCCGCGGTCTCCTCGGCGGCCCGGCGGGCGTCGTCCCGGGCACCGGCCGCCAAGCGGGACGCGGCGCGCGCCCGGTCGAGGGCCGTGGCGAGCTCGGCCCGCTCCGCCTCGGCGGCCTCGGC
>NZ_BAAGPL010000023.1:73788-74622 GCF_054784195.1 Kocuria himachalensis | reverse complement strand
GCTGATCACGGCCCCGACCCACAACGACTGGCAGCCCCCCGGCGGGGTGCTGCGGATCAACGTGGTCCAACGTGGCCACGCCCTCCCCGACCTCTCCCCGGAGCGGCCCAGGGCTGCGCGGTGGGCCGGTGGGGTCATTCCTTCTTGAGCTTGTCCTGGATCGTGCCGGCGGCCTTCTCCACCCGGTTGGGGACCTCGGTGGTGCCGTAGAACCGGGCATCGGGGTGGGTGGGCGGGGGCATCGGCACCCCGGCCATGGGCTCGTCCTTGTACCCGAACTCGCCCTTGCCGTCCGGGGTCGGCCCGGACGCCCAGGAGCCCTCCGCGGCGGCGGCGCCGTCGGAGAAGTTGTAGTAGTCGTAGGAGAACTCGGTGGCCTCCTTGGCCTGCGGGAAGTTGGAGGGCACCGGCATCTGCTCCAGCCCGTCGGCCTGCAGCTCCTTCACCGCGGCCATCCACTGGTTCTGGTGCATGGTGTCGCGTGCCAGCAGGAAGGACAGCATGTCCCGGATGCCCTTGTCGTCGGTCATGTGGTAGAGCCTCGCGACCTGCACCCGGCCCTGCATCTCCGCGTTGACGTTGGCGGACATGTCCGCCAACAGGTTCCCGGAGGCGGTCACGTAGGACCCCGACCAGGGGTTGCCCATCGAGTCCACCGGTCGCGCCCCGGCTCCGGCCACGATCGCGTGCTGCAGGTCCGTTCCGCCGATCACCGCCGCCACCGCCGGATCGGACTGGATCGCGTCCTCGGTGATGCCCACCGGGGCCTTCTCCAGCAGCTGGGCGACCATCGTGGCGAGCATCTCGATGTGGCCGAACTCCTCGGCGGCGGTG
>NZ_BAAGPL010000023.1:6086-73770 GCF_054784195.1 Kocuria himachalensis | reverse complement strand
CGTACACCGCGTCCGGGGCCTCGGGGGTGGCGTTGTACTGGAGCTTCTGCTGGTGCAAGAACATCCTGACCTCCGTCATCGACTGCACTGCCCGGCCGTGGCGCGAAATCCTGCGCCCTCCGTCACCGGCTCTGCTCCCACGCTAGTGAGGGACGGAAGGAAATGGAAGTGTGCTGATCAAATGACGTGGGAACGGGCGTGCTCGTCCGCCTCACCCCGAGGCCTCCAGGTGGTGTACGGCGGGGACGCGGTGTCCCCGTGGGCGGGCAGTGCGTCGGGGACGAGCAGTTCCACCGGGCTGCACCCGTCCAGGGTCTCGTCGTGGTCCATCGCCCAGCGCAGCAGGTCCACCGCGATCGCCTCGACATGACCCGCGGCGGTGAGATCGACGCTGACGGTCACCGGGGGGATCAGTGTCCGGGCCCGGCGCACCAGCGGATACAGGACGTGCTGGTTGGCCTCGGTCAGGCACCCGGTGACGACCAGGCGCCGGAGATCGCATCCACGAGCAGCGTGCAGCTCTCACTGCCGGGAACATCGGCAGCAGCGTGAACCCCAGTCGCGTCAGTTCGCTCGTCAGACGTCGAAGTGGGTGGTGGCCGGTCCGCGGCTGACAGTGGCGACCAGGTCCGCGGCGACCTGGCGCAGCTTGACGTTGCGGTGGCTGGAGGCCGCCCGCAGGATCTCGAAGGCTCTCTCCTGGGTGCAGCGGTTCTGGGCCATGACGATGCCCACGGCCAGGTCGATGGTGGTCCGGGATTCCATCGCTGTCCGCAGGTCGGCCTCGGTCTCACGGTGGCGGGCAAGGCGTACGGCCAGGCGCAGGATGGTGGAGGCCTCGGCCACCCGGCGCTCGACGACCTGGAGGGTCGCCTGATCGAAGGCGCCGGGGACATCGGCGTAGACGTTCAGACCCGCTGTGGCCTCCCCGCCGAGGTCGAGGGGCACCCCCAGGGCCGAGCGGATCCCGTTGGCGGCGGCTGCCTGTCCGTAGGCCGGCCACCGCGGATCGGTGCGGGTGTCCCGGAGGTAGACCACCCGGTGCTCCCGGGCGGCGGTCAGGCAGGGGCCGTCACCGTAGTGGTACTGGATCTCGTCCAAGGCCTCGGCCCGGGGACTGGAGGAGGCCACGGTGACGGAGCGCTTGGGGCGCAAGAGGGTCACCGCGCACCACACCTCCTCGCCGTCGGTGGACAGCGCCTGGGCGAGGGTGGTGCTGAAGGCGTCGAGGAACCCGCCGATGTCCTCGGACTCCAGCAGCAGCTCAGGGAGGCCCGCCTGGGGGCTGCCGCCGGTTCCGTGCTCCGTCATGATCGTCTCCTTCGTCGCGGTTCGATGAGCCCCCGGCCCTGCCGCAGGAGGGCGTCCCGGCGAGGGGTGGTGTGGGTGTCGGTCCACGGGTGGCCCGGTGCCGTCGTCGTCCAGCAGGGCCCCGGCCCCGGTCGCGCCCGGGATCATCTGCTGAGCCGCCCGGGCCGGCCCACCGCGGTGGTGCCATCCGTCGCGGACAGCAGTGTTCCGTGCGACTGTGCGAGGACGGAACTCGGCTCACCGGGTGAAGGGTCAAGGGACACGGCGTGCGCCGTTCGGCGGGGATGACCGGGCTGGCGCGATGGCCGCTGCCGAGTCCGTCAGCGAAGAAGCCGCCTCCTCTCACCGACCCCTTCTTGCCGACCAGCCTACTGCCTGCTGCGCGGGACCGGTGGCCCGTTGCGACCCGCCGAGTCGTCCCGCAACGGTCGTGACGCCACCTCGCCGCTTCCTCCGCCCGGGCCGGTGGTGCAGGGGGTCGCCGGCGCACCCGCGGGTTCGTCCGGTGCGCTGCTGGAGGCGGTGGGGTGGACGAAGGCCGATGGGCAGCGGCCGTGGGCGGCGCCGGGACCTTCACAGGGCGGTGCTGACGGTTTCCCCTCAGCCGGGGGAGTTCGTTAAGGCATGTTGCTCGGTGCCGGAGCGTCAGAAGGCCCTGACCCATAGGGTGGCTCCCGGTTGCACTGATGTTCGATCTGTGGGGAGTTGACGGCAATGGCGCCGAAGACGGTTTTTCTGGCTTTCGCCGAGCAGGACGAGTTGTTCCGGGACCTGTTCACCACCCAGTGGGCCCGGGCGGGGGACCAGGCCCGGGTTCTGGATGCACTCGGTGACGGGACGCGCCCGGGTGAGTGGAAGAAGCACGTGCGGGAGCGGATCCGCGGCTGCGACGGGGTGATCGCGTTGATCGGCGGCTCCACACCGGCCTCGGCCGCCGCGCTGTGGCAGATCCGGTGCGCGGTGGACGAGGGCAAGCCGTTGCTGGGCCTGTGGGTGGAGACCGAGCACCGGTCGAAGCCGGCCGAGATGGGCCCGGCGCGCTGCGAGTCCTGGACGTGGGAGAACATCGGGGACTTCATCGACCGCCTCTGACCCACTGGACGAGCGCCGCGCCGCCGGCCAGGACCTGGGCGGGCGGCGGGCGCCTGGTGCACCGTTCTGGCGAGGGACCTGTCGGTGCCGGACGGGAGTGGGAGAGTTGGGGCATGCGCGCAGTGGTCGTCGAGGCAGTTCGAGGTCAGCCCCAGGTCCGTGACGTTGCCGAGCCCACGGCACCGCCGCACGGGGTGGTCGTCCAGGTGATGGCCACGGGGATGTGCCGCAGCGACTGGCATGCCTGGGCAGGGCACGACGAGATCGTGCTGCCCCACGTCCCCGGGCACGAGCTGGCCGGAGTGGTCGCCGCGGTGGGCCCGGGCGTGCGGCGGTGGAGGACCGGCGACCGGGTGACCGTCCCGTTCGTGTGCGGCTGCGGTCGGTGCGACTGGTGCCGGTCCGGCAACGCGCAGGTCTGTCCCGATCAGGAGCAACCGGGTTTCACCCACTGGGGGTCCTTCGCCGAGTACGTCGCCCTGCACGGGGCCGACACGAATCTCGTGGCCGTTCCCGAGCGCGTCGACTTCGCCACGGCGGCCGGGCTGGGGTGCCGGTTCGCCACGGCCTACCGGGCCCTGGCCGGTCGGGCGCGCGTCGCCGAAGGGGAGTGGGTGACCGTGGTCGGGGCCGGCGGGGTGGGGCTCAGCGCGGTGATGATCGCCCGGGCGCTGGGCGGCCGGGTGATCGCGGTCGACCGCAACCCCGAAGCGCTCACCATCGCCCGCGAGCTCGGCGCGGAGCACACGCTGCGCGCGGACGGGGTCGGCATCCCCGCGGCTGTCGCCGATCTCACCGGCGGGGGCAGCCACGTCGCCGTCGACGCCGTGGGCAGCGAGCAGACCTGCGCTGACGCGATCCTCAGCCTTCGCCGGCGCGGGCGGCACGTCCAGATCGGTCTGCTGCCGCCGGTCGAGGGCCACCCGCGGGTGCCGATGGCGCGGGTCATCGGCTGGGAGCTCGACCTCCTCGGCAGCCACGGCATGGCAGCGGCCGACTATCCGGCCATGATGTCGCTCATCGAGCAGGGCGCACTGCACCCCCAGAAGCTCATCGAACGCACCATCGGACTCGAGGCAGCAGCAGCGCTGCTGCCGGTGTTCGACACCGCGGCGGTCGCCGGCATGACGATGATCGACCCCGCGCTGTAGACCCGCTCGAAGGGGGCGTGCGGGCGTCCCGCCCTGGGCCGAGGGGGCGCTGCGCGCTCGGCGCCGATCGAGCACCCCGGTGCTGACCCCGGGGGCGGGGGCGCGTGCGGATCGGCCCCGGCGTCAGGAACCAGGTGCCGCCACCCGGACCCCCGCCCCGTGTCCTGACAGCCGATTTTCGTGGATCGCGAAGAATCAGCAATGTTCTCCCGGAAAAGGAGGTGCGCCCCCTTCCGTCTCCGGCAGAGTGATCTGCACCACTCGGGGGAGGTGAACTTCCCCGGTGCATCGTGTGAAGGGCGACCGCCGTTCACCCCGGTGTCCGCCGCTCCGATCCCCGTCGGCTCCACCGCCACCGTCCAGCTCCGCAACCACCCACCAGGTGCCCCCGAGAACGCTTCGGACCCGACCTTCTCTCCGACCGGCCTGACGGCGCCGCGTGCGCCCGTCCCCCGGCCGACAACGAGGACCTCACGATCGAACAGGAGACGACCGCATGAACCGACAGGCCGTTCATCTGAACGCGCACGAGGTGACTCCCGTAGGACTGTGGAGCCTTCGTGCCGGCGCACCCACCGTGGCGACCGTGGTGTCACTGAATTTCCCCGGCCTCACGCCGCACACCCGGGACCTGATGCGCCGCTTCACCCGCACCGCCCTGCAGGGCCTGGTCAACACCGGAGCCCGGCCGATCCTAGTCGACTCCAGTGCCCGGCAGCTGCCCGACCCCGCGGTCACCGCGACCGCGGACGCGGTGCTGGTGCTCGGCGGCGGGGACGTCGACCCTGCCCTCTACGGCGTGGGAGGGCCCGTGCCCAACGCGTACGGGGTGGACCGGCGCGCTGATCTCTACACCATGGACCTCCTCGGTCGGAGCCTCGACCGCGACGTCCCGCTGCTGGCCATCGGCCGGGGATCCCACCTGCTCAACGTCGCGTGCGGGGGCACTCTCGTCCCGGATCTCGGCACCGGCCACGGGCACCGCGGTGAGCCGGGGGACCCGATGTGCCCGGAGCAGGAGGTCGCCCTGGAGCCGGGGAGCAGACTGGCCACCGTCTTCGGTGCTCACCGGCTCGCCGTCCGCTCCGATCACCACCAGGCGGTGGATGTCGTGGCCCCCGAGCTGCGCGTCGCCGCCGTGGCCGATGACGGTGTCGTCGAGGCGACGGAGCACCGGGAGCGCACCTGGGCCATCGGTGTGCAGTGGCACCCGGAGGACTCCCACGGTTCGGCCGCGGATCGCGGGAAGCTGTTCTCCGCCTTCGTGGCCCAGGCCGGGGCCGCCCGGCGCCGCGCCCCGAGGCCGCGTGTGCTGGCCGCATGAGCAGGTCCGCCTCCTGTCCGCGCAGCGGAGAGCCACGCCGCGGCGCGGACAGGAAGGGCGGCGTCCGGACCACGAGCGGGCCGATCTGCTCGAGGAGGCGTCCCCCACCGAGGAGAGTCACCGAGGAGCGGACGGTGTGACGTCCTCCGCCAGGCCGGCCAGCCATGCGGCGCACAGCGCCGGCCAGGACGCGGGCGCGCCGGTGCCGCCGGCCAGGCCGAGACCGTGCGGTCCACGGGGAAAGACGTGGAGGGCGTGGGGGACCCCCTGGCGCGCCAGCGCCTGGGCCAGCAGGTAGGAGTGCTGCACCGGCACGGACGCGTCATCGGCGGTGTGCCACACGAAGAAGGGCGGAGCGGCTCGGGTCACCAGCCGGTCGAGGGACGTGACCGCCCGCGCCTCGGCCGAGGGGTCCGGGCCCAGGAGCTCCTCCTGCGACCCCTGGTGCGTGTCGAGCTGCATGGACACCACCGGATAGCCGAGGACCACGGCGTCGACCCGCTCGGGCCCCGAGGACGATGCGGTGAGCGCGGCGTGCCCGGCCAGATGGCCGCCGGCGGAGAACCCCAGCAGGACGACCCGCTCGGCCCCGGCTGCCCTGACCCGGCGCACCTCGGCGCGCACGGCGTCCACGGGGGCGGGGTGCCTGGCGTGCACGGGATAGCGGAGGACACCGGCGCAGAGGCCGAGCGCACGGAGCCACTCGGCCACCGGCTCGCCCTCGTGGTCCGCGTGCCGGGCGTACCCGCCGCCGGGGAGGACGACGACGTGCGGAGCGGGCGGCGCCGCGTGCGGTGTCGCGCTCGCCGGTCCGGCGGCCGGGGGAACAGGGTCCATGGGCGGTGCCTCTTGGTCGGTGCTTCCTGGTCGGTGGTGGCCGGTCCCGTGGCGGAGCGGACCGGGTCACCGGGCGAGCACCGTCTGCGCCGGGGAACAGCAGGACATCGGTGCCCGTTCGTCCCGCGCGGGCGCATCCGGGCGTCCGAGGACCTACTCTGTCATCATGCTGATCACCACCGCGGCTCCGCCCGCCCCTGTTCAGACCGCGCCGGAGGTCCTCCGATGAGCGGCGGTCTGATGGCCCTGCTGGACGACGTCGCCGCCATCGCCCGCGTCACCGCCGCCTCCGTGGACGACATCGGCGCGGCCGCGGGACGGGCGAGCATGAAGGCCGCCGGCGTCGTCGTCGACGACACGGCCGTGACCCCGCAGTACGTCCAGGACGTCTCCCCGGCCCGCGAGCTGCCCATCATCTGGCGGATCACCAAGGGCTCGCTGCGCAACAAGCTGGTCTTCATCCTCCCGGTCATCCTGTTGCTGAGCCAGTTCGCGCCGTGGCTGCTCACCCCGATCCTCATGCTCGGCGGCAGCTACCTGTGCTTCGAGGGCGCCGAGAAGATCTGGTCGAAGGTCTCGGGCCACGGTGCCAAGGCCAAGACCCCGGTGGTCGAGAAGGGCAAGAGCGCCGAGGACACGATGGTCGGGGGCGCGGTGCGCACCGACCTGATCCTCTCGGCCGAGATCATGGTCATCTCCCTCAACGAGGTGGCAGGTGAGCCGCTGCTCTCGCGGGCGGCCATCCTGGTGGTCGTGGCCATCGGCATCACCGTCCTGGTCTACGGGGTGGTGGCCCTGATCATCCGCATGGACGACTTCGGTCTGCACCTGGCCGCGCGGTCCTCCCCGACCACGCAGAAGATCGGCCACGGCCTGGTCAAGGGCATGCCCGGGCTGCTCACGGTCATCTCGGTCGTGGGCACCGCCGCCATGATCTGGGTGGGCGGGCACATCATCCTCGTCGGCCTCGACGACCTGGGCTGGCACGCGCCGTACGAGGCCGTGCACCACGTCGAGGTCCTCGTGCACGACGCCGTCCCCGGCGGACTCGGCGCGGCGCTCGCCTGGCTCACGAACACCTTCTTCTCCGCGGTCGCGGGCCTGCTCTGGGGCGCCGTCCTGGTGCTGGTGTGGGAGCTGCTGCCCTTCGGCAAGGGCGAGCACGAGGCCGAGCACGCCGCCCACAGCGCCCACGAGGCGCAGGGCGAGCAGCACGGGAAGCACTCCACGGCGGCGTCCTCCTCGGCAACGTCCTCGGGGGAGGACGGCAACGGCCCGTCCGACCCCACCCCGCCGGCCGACGGAGGCTCCACCGCGGCCCGGTGACCGCGGCCCGGCCGGGTCGGTCCGTCCTCGGAGGGCCCGTCGGACTCCCGCTCAGAGGTCGTCGGGGTCCCCGGCGCGGGCGTTGAGGTACTCGTCCAGGACGGCGGAGCCCAGATCCCCAGGATCCGGCGCCACCACGCGCCCGTCGATCCGCTCGGCCATCCGCCGCAGGAACCGCTCCAGCCCCGGGTCGTCGCCGAGCCGGAAGAACGTCGCCTGGGCCCCCATGCGTCCCAGCCGGTCGAGCTCCTCGACCGTGGCGCGCAGGGTCTCCGGCTCCGTGGGCCAGGAGAACCAGCTCTCGCCGTCGGGCAGCAGGTGCGCCGTGGGCTCCCCGTCGGTGACCACGAGCAGGACGGGCTGCATCGAGGGGTGCTTGCGGAAGAACCGGGTCGCGAGCAGCAGCGCGTGGTGCAGGTTGGTGCCCTGCTCCCGCACCGGCGGCAGCCCCGTGAGTTCGTCCACCGGCAGGGCCCGGGCGTAGCGGCCGAACGCGACGATCTGCAGCTGGTCCCCCCGGAACCGGGTGGTGACGAGGTGGTGGAGCGCGAGCGCCGTGCGCTTCATGGGCACCCAGCGCCCCTCGGCGGCCATCGAGAACGAGGTGTCCACGAGGAGGACGACGGCGGCCTGCGTGCGCGCCTCGGTCTCGGCCACCTCGATGTCGCGGACGTCGAGGCGCAGCCCCCGCCGGGCGTCGCCGCCCTCGGCGGCCGTGCGCCGGATCGCGTTGGTCACGGTGCGGGTCACGTCCCACGGCTCGGCGTCCCCGAACTGCCACTCCCGGGTGGCGCCCGAGGGCTCGCCGGCCGCCCCGGCGAGGCGGGTGTCGCGCTGACCGGTCCGGGAGGACAGGTTCTGCGCGGCGTCCCGCATCAGTGCCTTCCCGATCCGGCGCACGGCGCGGGGCGAGAGCCGCAGGTCCCCGTCGGCGCCGCGCTGCAGGTAGCCGCTGTCCCGCATGGCCCGCTCCAGCTCCGTGAGGGTCCGGGCGGACACCGCGGCGTCGTCGCCCAGCTGGCGTGCGAGCGCGTCGAGGTCCATGTCGTCGAGGTTGGCGCCCCGGTGGTGCTGCGCCAGCTGCTCGGCGAGCACGTCGAGCTCGGCGATGTCCTGGAGCACGCCCGTGCCGTCGCCGAGCCCCAGGCCGTCCTGGCCCTCGAAGTCCTCCGACCCGCCCCAGTTCTCACCGGGGCGCAGGGCCTGCAGATTGGCGTCGAGCTGGCCGAGCTGGTCCATGAGCTCGGGGGAGCCGAAGGCCTGGGCCGAGAGCTGCATCAGCTCCTGGCGCTGCTCGGGCGACATGGAGTTCAGCATCCGCTGGGCCGCCGCGGCGCGCTGGGCCATGGCGTCGATCAGCTCCTCGACCGACTGCGGGTTCTCGGGGAAGTAGTCCCCGTGCTTCGCCATGAAGTCCTGGAAGTCCTCGTCGGTGTCCTCGCCCCGCCCGTGCTTCTCGAGCAGCTCGTTGAGGTCCCGCAGCATCTCCGCCACGGCCTCCCGGTCGGCGTCCGTGGCGTTCTCCAGGGCCTGCTTCATCCCGGCGAAGCGCTGGTCGAGCAGCTCGCGGCCGAGGAGGTCCTTGATCTGCTCGTACGCCTCCCGCGCGGACGGGGACTGCCAGTCGTAGGACGCGAGCTCGCTGACGGCGGCGGCCGTGGAGCTCGGCAGCCCGTCGAGCTGCATCTCCCGGAAGGAGCGGTCCATCGGGTCCATCCGGGCGTCCCGAAGGAACTGCTCGCGCTCCAGGCGCAGCGCCTTCTCGAGCAGCTTCTTCGCCTCCTCGAGCGTGCCGCCCAGGCTGTGGCGCTTCAGGAGCTCGCGCCGCCGCTGCTGCACGCGCCGGGACAGGTCGTCCAGGCCGTCGCGGCCGCGGCCGCCCCGCCGGAGGAACTCGCGCAGCGCGTCCTCCGGCGAGTACCCGGCCATGACGTCCTCGGAGACGGCCTCGAGCGCCTCGGACAGGTCCACCGGCGGGGCCAGCGGATCGGGTCCTCCGGTGTACCGGCCGTATCTCGAGGACCGGTGGTGTGCGGGCATGACGCCCCCTCTGTGTCTTCTCTGCGTCGTCTCTGCGACCCGGTGCGGGTCCTGGTGCCGTCCGTGCGGTCAGCCGTAGACGGTGCCGGCCTCGTCGGCGTCCTTGGAGATCTTCTGGGCCAGGTAGAGCCCCTCGAGCGCCAGCTCGATCGCGCTGGCGCGCTGCCCCGGCGTGGTCGCGCCGAGGCGTGCGGCGATCTCGTCGTAGGCGGTCGCGGCCCCGTCGTCGTCGTCCCTCGTCAGCTCAGGGAGCCCGGCGAGGAAGTCCTGGGCGGAGACGTCGTCGCCGGTGGACACGGTCGTGCGGCCGTCGAAGGCCTCCACGACCGGCCCGAGGTCGAGACCGCGGAAGCGGCCGCGCACGGTCTCGGCGGTGGCCCGGCGGAGCAGGTGGTCGAGGATCGCGCGCTCGCGGCCCTCCTCCCCGGACTCGAACTCGATCTTGCCGGCCAGGACGTCGGTGGCCGTCTCCATGTCCACCATCCGCGCGACGGCCTCGTCCTCGCCGCGGATCGTGGCGCGCCGCAGCGCCGCCGCCGCGACCGTCTCCGCGCCCGCGATCGCGAAGCGCGCCGACACCCCCGATCGCTGGTCCACCGCGGAGGACTCCCGCAGCAGGCGGGTGAACCGGGCCAGGGTCTCGAGGATCGTGTCCGGGACCTCGGCGATCAGCTCGGCCTCCTGGCGGATCACGGCGATCTCGTCCTCCAGCTCGAGCGGGTAGTGGGTGCGGATCTCGGCGCCGAACCGGTCCTTGAGCGGCGTGATGATCCGGCCGCGGTTCGTGTAGTCCTCGGGGTTGGCCGTGGCCACCACCAGCACGTCCAGCGGCAGCCGCAGGACGTACCCGCGGATCTGGATGTCCCGCTCCTCCATCACGTTGAGCATGGCCACCTGGATGCGCTCGGCGAGGTCGGGCAGCTCGTTGATCGCCACGATCCCGCGGTGCGAGCGGGGCACGAGCCCGTAGTGGATGGTCTCGGGGTCGCCGAGCCGCCGGCCCTCGGCGACGCGCATCGGGTCCACGTCCCCGATGAGGTCCGCCACGGACGTGTCCGGGGTGGCGAGCTTCTCGACGTAGCGCTCCGACCGGTGCCGCCAGACCACGGGCAACTCGTCGCCCTCGAGCAGGATCCGGCGCCGCGACGCCTCGGTCAGCGGCTCCAGGGGGTGCTCGTTGAGCTCGGACCCCTCGATGGCGGGGGACCACTCGTCGAGCAGGCCGGCGAGGGTGCGCAGCAGGCGGGTCTTGCCCTGGCCGCGCTCGCCGAGCAGCACCACGTCGTGGCCGGCGAGCAGGGCCCGCTCGAGCTGGGGCAGGACCGTGCGCCCGAGCCCGTGCAGGCCCGGCCAGGGGTCACCGCCCTCGGCCAGCGTGCGCAGGAGGTTCTCGCGGATCTCCTCGCGCAGCGTCCGGTGGGCGACGCCGGCGGCGCGGAGCTCGCCGAGCGTGCGGATGTCAGGGTGATCGCTCCGATCAGTCACAGCGCCAACCTAACCCCGGCGTCAAGAGGGGGCCCGTGCACAGGGCCCCGGCACCGCCGCAGGCCGTGCCCGACGGCGTCCGACGACGACGACCGACGACGATGACCGACGGCGGCCCCTGTGGCCGCGGGGGCCCCGCCAGTACGCTGGTGCATCATGGTCACTCGCAAGACACCACGGAGCACCCTCGTCCTGCTCGTGCGGCACGGGGAGACCCCCACCACGGGCAAGGTCCTGCCGGGGCGGGCCCCCGGCCTGCACCTGTCCGAGCGCGGCCGGGCCCAGGCGGACGGGGTGGCGGAGCGGCTCGCGGGGGTGCGCGTCGACGCGGTGTACACCTCGCCGCTCGAGCGCACGCGCGAGACCGCGGCGCCGACCGCAGCCCGGACGGGCCGGGAGGCCGTCGTGGAGCCGGGGCTGCTCGAGTGCGACTTCGGGGAGTGGACGGGCGAGGAGCTCTCCCGCCTCTCCCGGCTCAAGGCCTGGTCGACCGTCCAGCGGGCGCCCTCCACCTTCCGGTTCCCCGGCGGCGAGAGCTTCCCCGAGATGCAGGCGCGGACGGTCGGGGCCGTGGACCGGGTGCGCGCGGCCCACGAGGGCGGGGTGGTGGTCTGCTTCTCGCACGCCGACCCCATCAAGGCGGCGCTCGCCCACGCCCTGGGCACGCACCTGGACCTCTTCCAGCGCATCGTGGTCAGCCCGTGCTCGGTCTCGGCGATCTCGTACGCGCCGGGGCAGGCGCCGGTCGTGCTCACGGTGAACTCCACCGGCGAGCCGCTGGCCGGCCTGAGGGCGTCGTGAGCGGACGCTGATGGGCGAGCTCGTGCTCCTGACGGAGGGCCGGATGGAGCTCCTCGGACTGATCCGGGAGAGCAGCAACTCGGCGCTGCTCGTCGAGGTCACGCTCGAGGAGGAGTCGGTCTGGGGGATCTACAAGCCCCTGGAGGGCGAGCGGCCGCTGATCGACTTCCGTCCCGGCCTGCACCGGCGGGAGCGCGCCGCGTACGTGCTGAGCGAGTTCCTGGGCTGGGGCATCGTCCCGCCCACCGTCCTGCGGCAGGACGGACCGTTCGGCACGGGGTCCCTGCAGCGGTTCGTCGAGCACGACCCGCAGCAGCACTACTTCACCCTCTACGACGCCGCCCCCGACACCCACGACGCCCTGCGCCGGATCGCGCTGTTCGACCTCGTGGCCAACAACGCCGACCGCAAGGGCGGCCACGTGCTGCGGGGCGCCGACGGCCGCATCTGGGGGATCGACCACGGACTGTGCTTCGCGGCGGCGTTCAAGCTGCGGACCGTCGTCTGGGACTTCTCCGGCGAACCCGTCCCCGAGGACCTGCTGCAGGACATCGCCCCGCTGGCCGACGACGTCCCCGCCGAGCTCGCCGAGCTCCTCGACGCCACGGAGGTGGCCGCGCTGCGGCGGCGGGTGCGCCGGCTGCTCGACGAGGCGGTCCTGCCGGTCGACGCCACCGGCCGCCGGATCCCCTGGCCGCTGCTCTAGGCGCGGTCCGGCCGGTCGACGTCACCGGCCGGACCACGGCGGGGCGCCTCGTCGCGCCCTCCTCGCCAGCGGCCGTGGCACTGTGCCTGCGGCACGGGCTAGCGGCGCAGGGTGGCCGCCGGGTTCTCGCCGTAGGCCTGCCGGTGGCGGCGCGCGAAGTCGCCGGGGTGGGTCATGCCCCAGCGCAGGGCGATGCCGCGCACGGTGTCGCCGCGGGCCGGGTCGCCCCGGACGAGGTCGTCGTGGGCGGCCACCAGCCTCAGCTCGCGCAGATAGGCGCCCGGCGTGGTCCCGGCGTGGGAGCGGAAGGCCCGGGTGAGCTCCACGGTGCTCACCTCCGCGTGCCGGGCGACGTCCTCGACCGTGATCGGCGAGGACGCGGCGGCGTGCAGGAACTCGACGGCGCGCCGGTAGGCCGAGTGCAGCCCGGCGGCCGACGCGCGGCGGGACCCGGATGCCTCCGCGAGGGCGAACGCCTCCAGGGTCGCCACCGACATCCGCCGCCGCAGATCGGCGCGCAGCAGGGGGACGGAGGCGACCGCGGGGTCGGCCAGGACCTGCTGGACGAACGCGAAGGTGCTCCTCCAGTGCCGCTCCCGCCCGGGGGACCGCGGGCGCGGGTCGTGGAACGCGACCTCGAGGGTCTCGTCCCCGTAGACCGTCCGGGCGGTCTCGCGCAGCGTGGACCGGCCGATGTTGACCGAGTCGACCAGCAGCTGGTCCACCTCGCCGTAGTACTCCTGGCCCGGCTGGAGCAGGAACACCCCGAGCCCGCCGCCCGAGCGGCCGTCGATGCTCCAGTCGACGCCCCCCGCGCGGGGCAGGACGACCGAGAAGACGTCGTCGAGCACCATCCGGCCGGTGATGCTGCCGCGGAAGGTGAGCCGGCCCAGATTGAGGTCGGCGTCGCCCCGCACCTCCTGGCCGTACAGGAACGACGACTCGTCGGCGACCGTGCCCATGCGCGCACTGGTGTAGATCTGCCGCAGCGCCTCGAGGGCGACCTCCGGGTCGGTGGTCGTCACGTTCAGGTGGATCAGCGCCTCCGTCTCCTGGTGCATCCCGTCTCAGCTCCGCAGGGTGGTGGCCGGGGCCTGTCCGTGCCGGTCCCGGTAGGCGGCGGCGAAGCGACCGCGGTGGGCGAAGCCCCAGCGCGCGGCGACGGCCTCCACGGTCGAGCCGGTGGTGGGGTCGGCGGCCAGCAGCTCCCGGTGGACGGCGTCGAGCCGGACGGCACGCAGATAGGCCGTCGGGGTGGTGCCCAGTTCCCGGCGGAACGCGGCCTGGAGCCCGCGCACGCTCATCCTGGCGGCCGCGGCGATGTCGGCCGGGCCGATGTCGGCGGCCACGTGCTCCTCGATGTGGGCGACCGCCCGCCGCACTGCGGACGGAGCCGGGCGGGACTGCCCGGCAGCTGCCTCGCCGTGGTCCAGGAAGGAGCCGGGAAAGGTGTGCAGCAGGACGGTGGTGAGGGAGCGGGCGGCCTCGGACCGGACCAGGGGGCTGCTCATCGCCCGGTCGTCGGGCAGGAGGTCGCGGGCCAGGTGGGAGACCGTCCCGTGCCAGTACTGCGTCATGGCCGGCGACACCGGACGGGACCCGGTGAACGCCAGCCGGAAGCTCTCGTTCCCCAGCAGCTGCCGGGCGTGCTCCTCCACCGCCGCGGGGTCCAGGGACACGGTGGTCGCCTCGAGCTCGTCCCATCAGCTGGTGAAGGTGCGCCGGGGGAACAGGAAGGGCCCGGTGCGGGGGAAGCGGTCGCCGGCGCTGGTGGCGCTCAGGGCGCCGGCCGTCACGTGGCACACCCGCAGCACGCCGGCGCCGTCCGTCCGGCCGGTGCACGAGGAGCCCTTCAACCGCACGCGCTCGTAGGCCACGGAGCCGATCCCGGTCGAGGCCAGGGCCATGTCGAACAGGCCGTCCGGGGACCGTCGGACTCCCCGGAGGGCGAAGACCTCGTCGAGCACCGCGACGCCCTCGGCCGGGTCGCGGGTGGCGAAGAAGGACCGGTGCACCTGGGAGTCCATGGTCCGCAGGCTACGCCGGGCCGCGGGAGGAGTCGACGGCAGGTCCCGCTCGCCCGGAATCGTGACGTCGGCGTGATCGGCCCGTGCTCCGGATCAGCCGGCGGATCCGGTGTCCTCCGCCTCCGGGTGCGGGTGGACGAGGCCGAGGCGGGGCATCACGCCGATGCCCAGTCCGGCGGCGACCAGTCCCATGGCGGTGTCGACGTCGTTGCACTCCACCCGGTACTGCGGGGTGAAGCCCGCCGCCGAGCACGCCTCCAGGACCCGCCGGCTGCACGTCCCGAGGGGCCCCTCGTGGGTGACCCAGGGGATCTCGGCCAGATCGGTGAGGGCGACCTCAGCCTCCGCGCCGAGCGGGTGGCCCACGGGGAGCACCACGTCGAACGGGTCGTCGAGCAGGTGCGTCCACGTCACGCCGTCGGCCGGCACGGGCAGCTCCGTCACCGCGAGGGCCAGGTCCACCTCGCCGAGGCCCACCCGCCCGGTGGGATCGCCGTCGGGCTGCAGCTGCAGCTCCACCTGGACGTCGGGGTGGGGGCGGCCACGGCGGGAACGACCAGGGACCGTCCTGCGGTGCTCAAGTACTCCACCCGCAGCCTGGTGCGGCGCCGGCGCCGGTAGTCCTCCAGGGCCTGGCGGCGCCGGTGAGCACGTCCTCGAGGGGCCGGGCTGCCGCGCCGTCGACCCTTTGTGCCGTCCAGTCTGGAAGCGTCCACCGGGAAGGACCAGCAAAGAGTTCCGCACGACTGTTCGGCTGCGCCGAAGGGTCGACCGGCGCGGACGTCGCCTCGGCGACGTGGCCCCCGTCCGCGCTACGCGGCGGGGGAGGCGGTGCTGTGGGTGGCTTCGATCGCCATGCGCACCACGGCGAGCACCCCGCCGGCGCGGAAGGCCTCGCGCTGGCGCCGGGCGCCGGAGCCGTGGTGCAGGATCTCCGCGACCACGGAGCCGATCTGCTCGGCCTCCCCGTGCTCGGTGAGCACCGGGTGGAGCACCTCCAGCAGCTGGGCGACCACGTCCGCGGCGGGGCGCAGCGTCCGGGTCACGGGGCTCACGAGGGGGCCGCGGACCCCGGTGTGGCTGGCCTGCCACATCCACGCCCGCAGCACCGAGGCGCGCACCTCGGGTGCCGCGGCTCCCGCGCGCCAGTCCCGGGCGGCGTGCTCGACCAGGGCGCGGGTGAGGGCCGCCAGCACGGCCGCGTGCCGGGCGTCCAGGCACACGTCCGCGACCCGCACCTCCAGGGTGGGCAGGTGCTCGCACAGGCGGGCGTCGAAGTAGAGCATGCCCCCGTCCAGAGGCACCCCCGAGCTCAGCAGGTCCTGCCGGTGGCGGTCGTAGGCGGCGGCGGAGCCGAAGGTCTCCGGCGGGCCGGCGGTGGGCCACCGGCTCCAGGCCTGGTAGCGGAAGCTGCTGTAGCCCGAGTCGGCGCCGTTCCAGAAGGGGGAGTTGCTGCTCAGGGCCAGCAGCACGGGCAGCCACACCCGGATCCGGTCCAGCACCGCGACGCCCTCCTCGCGCGAGCCCACCGCCACGTGGACGTGGAATCCGCACGTGAGCTGCTCCCGGGCGGTCAGCCCGAAGCGCGCGCTGACCAGCTGGGCGCGGCGCTCGTGGCCGATGTGCGGGGCCACGGGGCCCGGTGCGGTGGGCAGGGCCACGACCCGTCCGCCCACCCGCACGGCAGCCGCGTCCGCCAGGGCCCGTCCCGTCCGGATGGCCGCCAGCTGCCCGTCCAGGGTGGTCTGCGGTGGACAGTCGACCTCGATCTGCTCCTGCTGCAGCTCGGTGGACAGCCTGTGGCCGGTGTCCGCGGCCGCCCCGCCCAGGCCCACGGCCTGCTCCCCGGCCGGCAGCGGCTCCAGAGTCTGCGCATCGACGAGCAGCAGCTCCTCCTCCACGCCGAACGTCCGCACGCCGCAACCTCCCCGTCTCGGCACGTGTTCGGGGGGAGCGTAGCACCGCCCCGCGGGCGGCGGGTCCGTGGCGGCGGGCGGGGACTGGTCGTCCCGGGAGGGTGCCGCGCCCGGTCCCGGACGTCGACCTGCACGGTGGTTCCTGCTGCCGGCGTTCGTGGTCCCGGAGGTGGTCGCCCTGCTCGTCCGGGGTGCGCGCGCGGCCCCCGGAGCTCTTGCCGGGAGCCGGGCGCGGGCGTAACTTGGTGGCCATGTTCCTGTCCTGATGCCCCGGCCCGCGTCCGCGGCCGGCACCGTCGATCGGAGCCCGGGGGGCTCCGCGCATCCGGTGCCGCACTCGCCCGGCGGGCCCCACCCCCAGCATCGACAGGACCCCACCGTGACCTCCACCGCCCTCTCGGCGGCGACAGCCGCCACGCACCGCTCCGCCCATCTGCGCCTGGACGGCATCGGTGTCAGCCACCCCGGCCGCCGGGTCCTCACCGACGTGTCGCTGACCGTCACCGCCGGTGAGCGCATCGGCCTGATCGGGGAGAACGGCGCCGGCAAGACCACCCTGCTGCACGTGGCCGCCGGCCTCCTCGTGCCGGGCACCGGCACCGTGCACCGGCCCGAGGCCACCGGGCTGCTCCGCCAGGAGCTCGACCTCCCCGCCCCCACCACCCTGGAGCAGGTCGTCGAGCAGTCCGTCGCGGAGATCCGCGCCCTGGAGCACCGGCTGGCAGTGCTCGCCGCCGGGATCGCCGAGGAGCCCGGCGACCCCGCGACGGCGGACGCCTACGACGCCGTGCTCCGGGACGCGGAGCGCCACGGCCTCTGGGCCCTCGACGCCCGGATCGAGACGGTCCTGCACGGGCTCGGCCTGGCCCGGCTGCCCAGGAGCCGGGCGGTCGGGGAGCTGTCCGGCGGACAGCGGCGCCGGCTCGCGCTCGCGGCGCTGATGCTGGCCCGGCCCACGGCGCTGCTGCTCGACGAGCCGACGAACCACCTCGACGACGCCGCCGTCGACTTCCTGGCGGGCGAGCTGGCCGGCTGGCGGGGCCCGGTGCTCCTGGCCAGCCACGACCGCTGGTTCCTGGACGAGGTGGCCACCGGGGTGGTCGACCTCGATCCCGCCCTGGGGCCCGACGAGTCCGCCGGCGGGCCGCCCCGGCAGGGCACGCCGTCCACGGGCGGCTACAGCTCCTACCTCGAGCACCGGGAGCTCGCCCGCCGCCGCTGGGCCGAGCGCTTCGCCGCCCAGGGGCAGGAGCGGGAGCGGCTGCAGGAGATCGCCGACGTCTCCGGCCGGGAGATCTTCCACACCACGGCCCCGAAGTCCGAGGGGCGGATCACCCGGAAGTTCTACGGCGACCGCGCCGCCAAGACCGTCGGCGGCCGGGTGCGCTCGGCCCGCCACCGGCTGGCCGCGCTCGAGCGCACCGCGGTGGGCGCCCCGCCGGAACCCCTGCGCTTCGCGGGCTTCGACTGGGGCGCGGCCACCGCGATCGACGCCGAGCTCCCGCTGGTCCGGCTGACCGGGGCACGGGTCGAGGGACGCCTGGCGGCGACCGACCTCGAGCTGCGCGCCGGGGACCGGGTGCTGGTGGAGGGCCCGAACGGCACCGGGAAGTCGACGCTGCTCGCCGTGCTGGCCGGGGAGCTGCGCCCCGACGGCGGGACCGTGCAGCGGCAGGGCTCCGTCGTCGTCGGCCGCCTGGCCCAGGACGACGCCTGGCCGGACCTGTCGTGCACGGCCGAGGCGGCCTTCCGCTCCCGGCTGCGCGACGGCGACCGCGCCCCGACGCTGGAGGAGCTGGGCCTGCTGCGCGCCGGCGACGCCGACCGTCCCCTCGGGGAGCTCTCCCCCGGGCAGCGCCGGAGGGTCGCGCTCGCGGCCCTGGTCGCGGAGCCCGCCCCGCTGCTGCTGCTGGACGAGCCCACCAACCACCTGTCGCTGGCCCTGGCCGAGGAGCTCGAGCGGGCACTGGAGGACTTCCCGGGCACGGTGGTGCTGGCCACGCACGACCGGTGGGTCCGGCGACGCTGGCGGGGCCGGGTCGTCCCGGTGCGGCCCGGGACGGCCTGACCGCCTCCGCGGCCGGCTACGGCGCCGCTCTCGGCACGGGAGAGGCGGCGTCCTCGCGCACGTACGCCTCGATCTCCCGCCCGGCGTCCCCGAACCAGGGTGCCGACTCCTCGTAGTCGGACCACCCGTCGGTCAGCACGGCGACGACGTAGTCGCGCCCGCCGAGCTCTACGATCCCGGCGTCGTGCGAGACGTCCACCAGCAGACCGGTCTTGTGCGCGAAGCCGACGTCCGGGGAGAAGCCGCTGGAGAGGGCGTAGTCGAGGTGCTGCTCCTCGAGGAAGCCCAGGAGCAGGGCTGTGGAGGAGCCGGAGAGCAGCTCACCCCGGCGCAGGCGCTCGAGGAGGGCGGCGACGTCGGCGGGCGTGGTGGTCATCGCGACGACGTCCTGCGACCCGGTGGCGGGATCGAACGTGGTGGCCGCGAAGCCCTGCTCGTGCGCGAACGCCTCGACCTCCTCCCATCCGAGCCAGCGGCCCAGGGCCGCACCGGAGGCGTTGTCCGACCAGCTGATCATCACGTCGAGGGCCTGCTCGACCGAGAGGCCCAGCTCCGGCACGACGTCCGAGAGGGCGAGGGCGCCCCGGTCGGCCTCGTCGAGGACCGCATGGGCCAGGAAGAGCTTGTAGAGGCTCGCGCTCGTGAACGGACGGTCGGCGTTGCGGGCCACCACCTCTCTCCCCTCCGGGTCGAGCAGCACCACCCCGAGCTCCCCGGGCACGCCGGCGGCGAGATCCTCCAGGTCCGCCGTGAGGTCCGCGGCGGCGGCCTCGATCGTCGGGGCGGCGGTCGTCACCAGCTCGTCCCCGCCGCACGCGCCGAGGAGGAGGGCGAGGGCGGCGCCCAGTGCCGCGGCGGGGCGGGCTCGGGTCCCTCGACAGCTCGTGCGCACGGTGCGCCTTTCGTTCCCGGACGGACGGGGACGAGGGCGGATCGCCCCGGCGGGCGGCGCCGGTCCCGCTGTCGACCGTACCGGCGCCCTCCTGGAATTCTGCTGAGCATGTTCCGCCAATCCCGTGCCCGTCCCTTGTGCCGGATTGGGAAGCGTGCTTGTCTTTGAGGATTCATGCAGAACCACCGAGGAGGGGTCATGGCTGCAGCTGCGGGCGAGAACTGGTGGCGGAGGACGCTGGCGATCGGGTTCCTGTCCTTCGCCGCCCTGGGACTCGCCGGGTGCGACAACTCCGGGTCCGGTGGCGAGGAGAGCACGGAGCAGGAGGCTCCCGCCGAGGGTGAGGAGACCGCCGAGGACGAGGCCACCGACGCCACGGAGAAGGAGTCCACGACCGGGCCCATCAGTCCCACGGAGGGCGAGGGCCCGGCGGAGCGGGATGACGAGCAGGAAGACGGCTGACCCGGCCGACCCCTGGGCGGCGGCGCCGGAGCTGCCCCGCCCCCACCTGATGGACCAGCGCTGGGAGGACGCCGTCTTCCTGCACTGGCGGATCCCCGTGTCCGCCGCGGCTGCGCGGATGCCGCCGGGGGTCCGGGCCGACGTGGTCGACGGCTCCGCCTGGGCGGGCCTCGTCGGGTTCCGCATGCACCGGATCCGGCTCGGCGCCGCGGTGCCCCTGCCCTGGTGGGGGAGCTTTCCCGAGATCAACGTGCGCCTCTACTCGCGCGAGCCGGACGGCACGCGCGCCGTGGTGTTCCTGTCCCTCGACGCCCCTCGGCTCGCGGTGGTCCTCGGCGCCCGCGCCGCCGGCCTCCCCTACGTGTGGTCGCGGTGCCGGGCCGTCGCTGCCGACGGGGCGGACCCGGACTGCGGCTACGACGTGGAACGCCGCCGCGGACGGACGACGTCCTCCTTCGCCGTGCGCCCGGACCGCACCGTCCGAGCAGACGACGAGCTGTCGGTGGAGCTCACCGCGCGGTTCGGTCTGCACAGCAGGTTCGCCGGCCGGACGGTGCACGTCCCCGTCTCGCACGAGCCGTGGCCGCTGCACCCCGCCACGGTCACGCACCTCGAGGACGGGCTGCTGGCCGCGGCCGGCCTCGACGTCGACGGCCCGCCCGAGTCGGTGCTGTTCTCGCCGGGCGTCCGGACCCGGATCGGGCGGCCCCGGACGGTGCGGAGCCCCTGATCCGCCGGGCCCGCGCGCGGCTTCCACCGCCGCCCCGGGGCCCTGCGTCCCCCGAAGCGGGCCCTCCGGTCCCCACCAGCCCCACAAGAGTGGGCAGGCCCCGGACCGCGCGGGCGGTGCAGGATGGAAGCAGCTCCCACAGGGGCGACCGGGGGGACTCCGGTCGAGGTCGCTCCCGGAGCCGCTCGCCCCCGCGACCGATCCGCCGGGGGAGCCGCACGCGAAAGGCCCGCCGTGACCACACCGACCGCTCCCGAGCTGCCGCAGCTGCCGGAGTTCTCCGGCCGGTCCTCGAACGAGCCGGGAGCCGCACGCCCCGACCGCGCGATCGAGCCGGCGGTCACGGGCGCCCTGCTCCTGCTCCTCGCGCTGACCGTGGTCCTGGCCGTCCTCGTCCGCGCCGTGCCGCTGGGACCGCTGCTCACGGTGGCGCTCCTGCTGCTCGTGTCCGTCGGGGTGCTCGCGCTCGGCGCCCGGGAGGACGGCGGTCCCTTCCTGGCAGGGTCGCCGGAGGATCCCGCCGACGAGGCGCCGGAGACGCAGGGGGTCTACTACTACGACCGGCACGGCCGGCCGGTGCCCATCGACGACGCGTTCTGAGGGCCCTCCCGTCCAGCGTCCCGTTCCGGAACGGTCCCCGGCCGCACCGGAGCCGTGTCCGAATCGTGTCCGTCATCTTCGCCCATGTTGGCCGATGCGCCCTGACCTGCGCCTACGTTGGTGACGTCGCACCAGACACGGGGCCCGGGGGCGTTCGGGGGAACGCGCCACGGGCCGGCACCAGTCGCGAAGCGGTCCTCGCTTCTCCACCGGATGGGACAGGACAATGAGAAGAACCACCAGGGCAGTCACGGCCGCCGCCTTCGCGGCAGGAGTCGGTCTCGTCGCCGCCGCACCGGCGCAGGCGATGGAGATCTCCGACATCAGCGACGCCACGCGGATCGCCGAGGGGGCGGCTGTCCAGGGCACCTACACGGTGACCTGCACGGCCGGGAGCAACATCTTCGTCTCCCTCAATGTGACCCAGCGGGTCTCCGAGGGACGGATCGCCAACGGCAGCTACTTCAAGCAGTGGGTCTGCGAGGGCGGTGAGGTCGAGCTGAACTACGAGGCGGTGGCCTTCAACATGGCCTTCGACGAGGGGCCGGCCGTGCTCTCGGGATTCATCCAGGAGTGCCAGACGGAGTTCTGCGGAACGGGCACGACCCTGCCGCTGCAGGTCATCCAGATCAGTGACGAGGACGCGGAGCAGGCCGAGTAGGCCGGGTGAGGACTGCCCCGTTCCTGCGCCGGCGCAGGAACGGGGCCGTTCCGCGTCCCCGGACCGGGAACTCTGTCCGAAAGTCCAGTGCCCGGCACCACCCCCCGTTCTATAGTCGAAAGCATCGACCGCACATCGCTCCCCCCACGCCCCCCGCAGTGGCTCGACGACCGCGCCGTGCCCGTCCTCCACGAGGAGACCCTCACGAGGCAGCCGGCGCGGGTCGACGTCGTGAGCGGCCCCGACGCCGCCGTGACGGGCTACCGCACGGCCTGCCGGGAACTCCTCGAGAGGGCCGGGCTTTGAGCGCCCCCGCCGTCGAGCTGCGCCGCCCCGAGGGCCGGTGGCACCGCCGCCGCGAGCTGATCTGGGGCACCTCCGTGACCGTCGACGTCCGTGCCGGCGAGGAGGGTCTGCCGCCCGAGCCCGCCGTGCGGCACGCCCTGGACACGGCCGTGGCCAACATGCGGTGGGTCGACGCCGTCTTCTCCACCTACCGCCCCGACTCGCTCGTGACTGCGCTCCGCTCCGGCCTGCTCGACGAGCGCCGGCTCAGCCGGTGGGACGCCGCCGAGGGTGCCCTGCTGGACGTGCTCCAGCGCTGCCGGGAGGCCCGGCAGCTGACCGACGGCTGCTTCGACCCGTGGGCCGTGCGCGGCGGCTTCGACCCCTCGGGCTACGTCACGGCGTGGGCCGCGGAACGGATCGCCGACGACCTCGTCCGCGCCGGGTGCGCGAACGCCTGCGTGGAGGCCGGCGGGGACGTCGTGACCCGCGGGTCCGCCGCGCCCGGGAGGCCCTGGGCGGTCGGGATCCGCCACCCGGACGACGCCGGCGCCGTCACCTGGACGGTGCTGCCCGGCAACGGCGCGGTGTCGACGTCGGGCACCGCCGAGCGCCCGGCGCACATCGTCGACCCGCGCACCGGGCGACCCGCGACGGGCGCCCGGTCCGCGACGGTCGCCGGCCCGGACGCTCGGCTGGCCGGGGTGCTCGCCACGGCCCTCGTGGTCGCCGGCCGGGACGGGGCCCGCTGGTTCACCGGCCTGGACGAGTGGTCCGCCTGGGGTGTGGACCCCGCCCCCGCGGACACGGCGTGGTCGGTCCGCCGGGAGCACCACCTGACCCGCTGAGTCCTCGCACGGCCCCGCCGGTGGCTAGGGTGGAGGCGGTGAGCACCCACCCCGACACCGCCCCGGCCCCCGACCCCACCCACACCGGCATGGTCCGGGTCCGAGGGGCCTCCGAGAACAACCTGCGCCACGTGGACGTGGACGTCCCCCGCGACGCGATCGTCGCCTTCACCGGCGTCTCCGGGTCGGGCAAGTCCTCCCTGGCCTTCGGCACCATCTACGCCGAGGCGCAGCGGCGCTACCTCGAGTCCGTGGCGCCCTACGCCCGGCGCCTGATCCAGCAGGGGCACAACCCCGCGGTCGAGGCGATCACCGGGCTGCCGCCGGCCGTCGCCCTGCAGCAGCGGCGCGGCGCGCCCAGCTCGCGCTCCACGGTGGGCACCCTCACCACGCTGTCCAACTCGATGCGCATGCTCTTCTCCCGGGCGGGCACCTACCCCGGGTCCGCCGCGGGCAGCCTGGACTCGGACGCCTTCTCGCCCAACACCGCCGCCGGCGCGTGCCCTCGGTGCTCGGGCCTGGGCACCGTGCACGACGTCACCGAGTCCTCCCTGGTCCCGGACCCGGCGCTCACCGTCCGGGACGGGGCCGTCGCCGCGTGGCCCGGCGCGTGGCAGGGCAAGAACCTGCGCGACATCCTGAGCCACCTGGGCCACGACGTCGACGTCCCCTGGCGCGAGCTCCCGCGGGAGGAGCGCGACTGGATCCTGTTCACCGAGGAGCAGCCGGTGGTGGAGATCACCCCGCAGCGGGACCGGGTGGCGAAGCCGTACAAGGGCCGGTTCTGGAGCGCGAAGAGCTACGTCCTGCACACCCTGGCGGACTCCGCGAGCCAGCAGATGCGCGAGCGCGTCCTGCAGTACGTGGTCACGGGACCCTGCCCCGGGTGCGCCGGCAGCGGGCTGCGCCCCGAGGCGCTCGCGGTGACCTTCGCCGGCCGGAGCATCGCCGAGCTCAACGGGACGTCCCTGGCCGAGCTGGCCGAGGCGGTCCGGCCCACGGCGGCCCTGGAGCACGCCGGCACCGCCTCCCGGGCCGTGTCCTCGGGGGAGCGCAGCGAGGCCGCGGTGACCATCACCAAGGACCTGCTCGCCCGGCTGCAGGTGCTCCTGGACCTGGGCCTGGGCTACCTCAGCCTGGACCGGTCCACGCCCACGCTCTCCCCGGGGGAGATGCAGCGGCTGCGGATCGCCACCCAGCTGCGCTCCGGGCTCTTCGGCGTGGTCTACGTGCTCGACGAGCCCTCGGCGGGCCTGCACCCGGCCGACGCCGAGCCGCTGCTGGCCGTGCTCGAGGAGCTGAAGGCCTCCGGGAACTCGGTGTTCGTGGTGGAGCACGACATGGCCGTGGTGCGGCGCTCCGACTGGGTCGTGGACGTGGGGCCCCAGGCCGGGGACCGCGGAGGCTCGGTGCTGTACAGCGGCCCCGTCCCCGGCCTGGCCGGGGTCGCGGAGTCCGCCACGCGCCCGTTCCTGTTCCCGGACAGCTCCCCGGACGGCTCCCGGGAGACCACGACGGCGGAGCGCACGCCCCGCCCGGTCGAGCGGCGGCTGCGGCTGCGCGGGGTCACGCGCCACAACCTGGTGGACCTCGACGCGGAGATCCCGCTGGGCGTGCTCACCGCCGTCACCGGGGTCTCCGGCTCGGGCAAGTCCACGCTGGTCAGCCAGGTCCTGGCCGAGACGGTCGGCCGGCACGTGCACGGCGGGGCGGCCCCGGAGACCGCCGACCCCGAGGAGGACGCCACGCCCGCCGGCGGAGCGCGGGTGGACGCGGTCGAGGGCCTGGAGCACCTGGACCGGCTGATCCGGGTGGACCAGCGGCCCATCGGCCGGACCCCGCGCTCCAACCTGGCGACCTACACCGGGCTGTTCGACGCGGTCCGCAAGCTCTACGCCGCCACCGACGAGGCGCGCGCCCGCGGCTACGGAGCCGGGCGGTTCTCCTTCAACGTCACCGGCGGCCGGTGCGAGACGTGCCAGGGCGAGGGTTTCCTGGCCGTCGAGCTGCTGTTCCTGCCCGGCACCTACGGGCCCTGCCCCGACTGCCGGGGCGCCCGCTACAACCCCGAGACGCTGGAGGTCACCCACCGGGGCCGCAGCATCGCCGACGTCCTGGGCATGCGCGTGGAGACCGCCGCGGAGTTCCTCGCGGACGTCCCGGCCGCCGCGCGCAGCCTGCGCACCCTGCTCGACGTGGGGCTCGGCTACCTGCGGCTCGGCCAGCCGGCCACCGAGCTCTCCGGGGGCGAGGCGCAGCGGATCAAGCTGGCCACCGAGCTGCAGCGGGCCCGGCGCGGCCACACCCTGTACCTCCTGGACGAGCCCACCACCGGCCTGCACCCGCAGGACGTGCAGCTGCTGCTGCGCCAGCTGAACCGCCTGGTGGACGCCGGCAACACCGTGGTGGTGGTGGAGCACGCCATGGACGTGGTGGCGTCGTCGGACTGGGTGATCGACATGGGCCCGTCCGGCGGCGAGGCCGGCGGGCGGATCGTGTGCGCCGGCACCCCGGCGGACGTGGCCGGGTGCGAGCGGAGCCGGACCGCGCCCTACCTGGCGGCGGCGCTCTCCTGAGCTCCGCCCCTGCCCGCCGCGCCGAGGTCGCGGCGGACGGCGACCGGGCACCGCCACGTCGCCGTCAGCCGCGACCCCGCGGGGAGGGAGGGGCCCGCAACGCCGCAGCCCCCGCGCGCCGGACGGCGGGCGAAGGCTGCGGTCAGCCGCTGCTGATCAGTTCTGCTGCTGGTCCTTCTCGTCGGAGCCGAGGAAACCGCCGGCCTTCTCCTGGGCCTGGTCCACCTGGCCCTCGTACTTCTTGCCCGTGCGCTCGTCGACGGCGTCGCCGCCCCGGTCGATGCCCTGCTGCACCTTGTCCGGGTGCTGGTCCGCAAGGTTCTTCGCCTTGTCCGCGAATCCTCCCATGTCCACCATGATCGTTCCTCTCGTCGAGCGGTTCCGGCGGGCGCCGCCCACCGGAGGTGTTCCTCCATCCTGGCCCCCGGGCGGGGTCCCTGGCCACCCCGCGCCGCGGTCGCGTCCGACGGCGACGCAGCCGTGGGCGGTGGCCGTCACCTGCCATCCCCCGGGTCAGCCCCGGTGCCGCTCCTGGTGCAGCTCCCGCACCGCCGGCGCCAGCTCGGGACACGGCCCGTCCACGGGCACCCCCGGGGCCACCTGGGAGATCGGCAGCGCCGCGACGGGGGCGGGCGGGGCGCCGAGCTCGTGCAACCACCGGCCGAGCTGCGCCGAGGAGGAGGCGTGCACGATGCGGCCCAGCCCCACCCAGGCGTGCGCCGCCGAGCACATGGGACAGTGCTCACCCGAGGTGTAGACCGTGGCCGCGGAGCGCTGCTCCGGGGTCAGGTGGGCGGCCGCCCAGCGGGCGATCTCGAACTCGGGGTGCCGGGTCGCGTCACCGCCGGCCACCCGGTTGCGGTCCTCGAACAGGACCTCCCCCCGGGCCGAGACGAGCACCGAGCCGAACGGCTCGTCCCCGGCGTCGAGGGCCTCGCGGGCCAGCTCCACGCAGCGTCGCAGGTGTCCGCGGTCGGTCTCCGAGATGCCCATGGGCCCAGCCTACGTGCGGGGGCGCCGGCTCACAGGAAGACGCGGGCGGGTGGCCGCCGCCGGGAGAGGTCCCGGACCACCGGACGGTAGGCCAGGACCAGCAGCAGCAGGGCGACGGGCACCAGGAACGAGAACCCCGCGGCCAGGTAGCCGACCGTCCCAGCCACGCCGCCCAGGAAGAACAGGCCCACGAGGCCGGTCAGCACCCGCAGCTTCCTGCGGTCTGCCCGGACCGGAACCGGTCCGGCCGTGCGGTGGGGATAGAGCATCTTCCCGAGCTCGATCGCGATGTCGGTGACCATCCCGGTGACGTGGGTGGTGCGCACGGGGATGTCGTCGACCTTGCTGATGAGCGCGTTCTGCGTCCCCATGGTGAAGCACAGGACGGCGACGGGCACGAGGCCGCGGTGGTCCTCCTCCAGGGCCTCGGCGGTCAGGCTGAACACCAGGATCAGCGCGCCCTCGAAGGCCAGCACGTTCGCGAACCGGCAGCCGAGCCCGCGCCGCCGGCCCCAGTTGAAGAGCAGCGCGCACCAGATGCCGCCGAGCACGAACGCCCCCAGTCCCACCGCGCCGAGGGACAGCAGCTCCACGTCGCCGTCCACGAGGTGGTCGGCCATGGTCGCGGTCAGACCGGTCATGTGCGAGGTGTAGAGGGCCACGGCCACGAAGCCCGCCGAGTTGAGCATGCCTGCGACGAAGATCAGCAGGCAGGCCAGGTGGAGGTCGTAGCGGGGGCTCCGACGGGGCCCCGAGACCCGGGACAGGTAGCCGGTGACGGGTGTTGCCATGTGCCCAGCCTAGGAACGGCACGGTCCGTGGCCAGCAGACCATCGGCCAGATCAGGCGGTGTCCTCCGTCACGTCGACGACCCCCTCGAGCACCTCCACCACCACGGCGCGCGCCCGGGCCTCGGCCGCGGCCGCGTCCCCGGTAGCGACGGCGGCGGCCGTGGCCTCGTGGTCCTCGAGCGCCCCGGGGTCGGGGGAGCGGGGCATGAGCCCCAGCGCGGTGCGGCCGGCGAGCACCTCGGCCACCACGCCCTGCAGGGCAGCGAGCATGGGGTTGCCGCTCGCCTCCAGCAGCAGCGCGTGGTAGGCGGTGTCCACCTCCAGGTACTCGGGGTCCCTGCCGCGGCGGGCCTCACCGAGCTCCCGCAGCCGGGCGGCGAGCTCCACCAGGCGCCGCCGGGTGGGCGCGTCGGCCCGGACCGCGGCCAGGCGGGCGGCCACGGGCTCGATGGCGGTCCGCAGCTCGGTGAGGCTCCGCAGCTGCTCGTCCCGCCCCGGGCCGCCGAGCCGCCACCGGATCAGCCGGGGGTCGAACGGGTTCCAGTCCCGCGGCGGACGGACGGTGACGCCCACCCGCCGCCGGGACTCCACCATCCCCATGGACTCGAGCACGCGCACCACCTCCCGCACGAGCGTGCGGGAGACCCCGAACTCCTCCTCGAGGGCCGCGAGCGTCAGGACGGTGCCCGGCGCCCGCGCCCCGGAGGCGATGCTCTCGCCGAGCCGGTCCAGCACCCCGCTGTGCTGCTCCACGCCGTGCATGGACGCTCCGTCCGTCATGTGGGCGCGGCCACGCCCCCCTGTTGCCAAAAGTATGATCTTTCTGTCAGCCTAGCGTGTGTCGTGGCTCACGACGAGACCCCAGGGCCTGCCCCCAGGCACAAGACCAACGGAGAAACTCAGTGGAAGACTGGACACAGACCCTCGGCACCGCGCCGCTGCTGGCGATCGCAGCGGCCGCCATCGCGCTCATCCTCATCCTCGTCATCAGGTTCAAGGTCCACGCGTTCCTGACCCTGATCCTCGTGGCGCTGCTGACGGCGTTCGTCACCGGCATCCCCACGGAGCTCGTCGTCGACACGGCGGTGGAGTCCTTCGGCGCCACCCTCGGCCCGGTGGCCCTGCTCATCGGCCTGGGCGCCATGCTCGGCAAGATGGTCGAGCACAGCGGCGGTGCCATGGCGCTCGCCGACAAGCTCGTCGACGTCTTCGGGGAGAAGCGCGCGCCTTTCGCGCTCGGCGTGGCCTCGCTGATCATGGGATTCCCGATCTTCTTCGACGCCGGCCTGGTGGTCATGCTGCCGATCATCTTCGCCGTGGCCCGGCGCCTGGGCGGCACCAACGTGCTGCTCTACGGCATGCCTGCCGCCGCCGCGTTCTCCGTGATGCACGTCTTCGTGCCGCCGCACCCGGGTCCCGTGGCCGCCACCGAGCTCTACGGCGCCGAGCTCGGCCTGGTCCTGCTCATCGGCCTGCTGCTCGCCTTCCCGCTCTGGTACGTCTCCGGCTACATCTGGGGCAAGCGCGTGGGCACCAAGTACGTGCTTCCCGTCCCCGGCTTCTTCGGCGACATCGACGAGGACCAGCCCAAGAACCCGCCGAAGGTCGGCACGATCATCGCCATGCTGCTCCTGCCGCTGGTGCTCATCTTCATGAACACGGGTCTCAACTTCCTGCGGGCGGCCGGCGTCGTCTCCGAGGACGCCACGTGGGTGAAGTTCCTGTCCGCACTGGGCGAGTCCCCGGTGGCTCTGCTCATCTCCGTCCTCGTGGCCACCCTCGTGCTCGGCACCCGGCGCGGGGAGCACGGCACCGCCCTGGAGAAGGTGCTGGACTCCTCGCTGGGACCGGTCGCGTCGGTCATCCTCATCACCGGCGCCGGCGGCATGTTCGGCGGTATCCTGCGGGCCTCCGGCATCGGTGACGCCCTGGCGTCCTCGCTGGACGGTGTCGGCCTGCCCGTCATCTTCGCCGCCTACATCATCGCCGTGGTCCTGCGCCTGGCCCAGGGCTCCGCCACGGTCGCCCTCGTCACCGCCGCCGGTCTCATGGCCCCGGCCGTGGCCGCCGGGGACTTCAACGCGGTGCAGATCGCGGCGATCACCCTCGCCACCGCCGCGGGGTCCGTGTTCGCCAGCCACGTCAACGACTCCGGCTTCTGGCTCGTGGGCCGGCTCATGGGCATGGACGTCAAGACCACGCTGAAGACGTGGACGGTCCAGCAGGCCATCGAGTCCGTCCTCGGCTTCGCCATCGTCCTCGCGATCTTCTACGTGGCCTGATGTCCGCGACGACCAGCATCTTCGACATCACCGGCCGCCTCGCCCTCGTCACCGGGTCCTCCCGGGGGCTGGGGCGGGCCCTGGCCACCGGCCTCGCCGAGGCCGGCGCCCGCGTGGTCCTGCACGGGCGCGACGCCGGTGCCCTCGCCCGGGTGCGCGACGAGATCGCCGCCGGCACGGGCACGGCCCCCGTCACGGCGGCCTTCGACCTCACCGACGCCGGGGCCGTCCGGACGGGGATCGACGCCGTCCTGGCCGAGCACGGCGTCCCGGACATCCTGGTGAACAACGCCGGGATCCAGCGTCGCGCCCCCTTCGCCGAGTTCGCGGCCCAGGACTGGGAGGACATCGTCGCGGCGAACCTCTCGAGCGTGTTCCACGTGTCCCGCGCGGTGGTCCCGGGGATGCAGGAGCGCGGCTCGGGCAAGATCGTCAACATCGCCTCCGTCCAGTCCGTGCTCGCCCGGCAGACCATCGCCCCGTACTCGGCCACCAAGGGTGGGGTGGTCATGCTCACCAAGGGGATGGCCGCGGACCTCGCCCGGCACAATATCCAGGTCAACGCGATCTCCCCCGGGTACTTCGCCACGGAGATGAACCAGGCCCTGATCGAGGACGAGGACTTCAACCGCTGGGTGGTGGAGCGCACCCCGGCCCGGCGCTGGGGGCGGGTCGAGGAGCTCGTGGGCACGCTGGTCTACCTGTGCTCCGACGCCTCCAGCTTCGTCTCGGGGCACAACGTTCTGGTCGACGGCGGCATGACCTCCGTCCTCTGACCCGGCAGCACCACCCCACCGCACCACCCCACCGCACCACCCCACCGCACCACCCGGCACGCTCCCGCACGGCACGCGCCGTCCCGGGGCCGCGCCCCCGGACGCACCAGGAAGAGAGCTCATGAAGGCCATCGTGATCCACGGCAAGGACGACCTGCGCGTCGAGGAGGTGCCCACCCCGGAGCCCGCCGAGGGACAGGTCCGGCTCCGGATCGCCTACGGCGGGGTGTGCGGGTCGGACCTGCACTACTGGGCCGAGGGCGCCAACGGCGAGTACGTGGTCCGGGAGCCCCTCGTGCCCGGTCACGAGGTCTCCGGCACGGTGGACCTCGACCCCGCCGGCGAGCTGGCACCCGGCACCCCGGTGACGGTCCACCCGGCCACGTTCGGCACGCCCGAGCCCGGGATCGAGGACCGGCGCCACCTGTGGCCCGGCGGGGCCTACCTGGGCAGCGCCTCCACCCGGCCGCACACCCAGGGCGGGATGAGCGAGTACCTGCTGGTCCGCCGGGACATGGTCCGGGTGCTCCCGGCCGGGCTGCCGCTGCGCCGGGCCGCGCTCGCCGAGCCGCTGGCCGTGGCCCTGCACGGACTCACCGTGGCCGGGGACGTGACCGGCAGGCGCGTGCTCGTCTCCGGGTCCGGGCCGATCGGCCTGCTCGCCGCGGCGGCGGCCCTGGCGCGCGGCGCGGCCGAGGTCGTGGCCACGGACGTCCTCGAGGGCCCGCTCGAGCGGGCGCGCGGGATCGGCGTGCACGGCACCGTCCGGGTGGGGGCCGAGCAGATCCCGCCCGGGGCGTTCGACGTGGTGCTGGAGTGCTCCGGCGTGCCCGCGGCCGTGAGCCCGGCGCTGGTGGGCGCCCGCCGCGGCGGCGTCGTCGTCCAGGTGGGGATGGTGCCGGACGAGGCCCGGCCCGTGAACCTGGCCCCGCTGGTCTCCAAGGAGCTCCAGCTGCGCGGGTCCTTCCGGTTCGACGACGAGATCGACGAGGCGATCGAGCTGCTCGCCGCGCGCCCCGGGATCGAGGACGTGGTCACGCACGAGTTCCCCGCCGACCGCGCCGCCGAGGCCTTCGCCACGGCCCGGGACTCCGCCGTCTCCGGCAAGGTCCTCGTGTCGCTGGCCCCCGTGTCGCTGGTCCCCGGGGAGCGGCGCTGATGCCGGGGCCGGCCGGAGCCGGGCACCCTGCCCCCGTGGTGGTGGGCGTCGACATCGGCACCACGAGCACCAAGGCGGTGGCCTTCGCCGTGGGCGGGGAGCAGCTCGCCGCCGCCTCGGCCGGCTACCCGCTGGAGGAGCCGCACCCCGGCCACGCCGTGCAGGACCCCGAGCTGATCCTGCAGGCAGTGCTGGACACCGTCCGCGCGGTGGTCGAGGAGGTCGGGGCGGAGCGCGTGGCCGGGCTGTCCTTCAGCGCCGCGATGCACAGCCTGCTCGGCCTCTCGCCCGAGGGTCAGCCCCTCACCCCGCTCGTCACCTGGGCCGACACCCGGGCCGGCGTCCAGGCGGAACGGCTGCGCGCGAGCACGGGCGGGCTGGCCCTGCACCGGCGCACGGGCACCCCGGTGCACCCGATGTCCCCGCTGCCCAAGCTCGTGTGGTTCCACGAGCAGGAGCCCGAGCTGTGCGAGCGCGTCGCCTTCTGGGCCGGCATCAAGGAGTTCGTGCTGCTGCGGCTGTGCGCCGCGCTGGTGGTGGACCACTCCGTGGCCTCGGCCACCGGCCTCATGGACATCCACGAGCTCGCCTGGGACGGGGAGGCCCTCGCCCACGCCGGGATCCTGCCCGAGCAGCTCCCCGAGCTCGTGCCCACCACCCACGTCCTGCCCGGGCTGACGGACGAGGGTGCCCGGGCCACCGGGCTGCCCGCCACCACACCCGTGGTGGTGGGGGCCAGCGACGGGCCGCTGGCCAACCTCGGTCTGGGCGCGGTCCGGCCCGGGGTCGCGGCCTGCTCGATCGGCACGAGCGGCGCGCTGCGCGTCGTCGTCGACCGTCCCGTGGTGGACCCGCTGGGACGGGTCTTCTGCTACGCCCTGACGCCGGGGCGCTGGGTGGTCGGCGGGGCGATCAACAACGGCGGCGTGGTCCTGGGCTGGGCCGGGGACGCCCTCGCCCCCGACCTGGGGGAGGAGCCGGAGGAGGAGCTGCTCGCGCTCGCGGCGAGCGTCCCGGCCGGGTCCGGGGGGCTGCTCATGCTGCCCTACCTGCTGAGCGAGCGCGCCCCGCACTGGAGCGCCCTGCCCAAGGGCGCCTACGTGGGGCTGACCCGCGCCCACCGCCGCGAGCACCTGGTGCGCGCGGCCCTGGAGGGGGTGTGCCAGCAGCTCGGCCTGGTCCTGCAGTCGATGCGCTCGGCCGGTCTGGCCGTGGAGCAGATCCGCGCCACCGGCGGCTTCGCCCGCAGCCCGCTGTGGCGGCAGCTGCTCGCCGACGTCCTCGGCACGGACATCTCCTTCGCCCCGGGCCACGAGGGCTCCGGGTTCGGTGCCGCGCTGCTCGGGATGCAGGCCCTCGGGCTGATCGAGTCCGTCGACGTGGCCTCGGAGCTGGTGGAGGTGGAGTCCGTGGTGCGCCCGGACCCCGCCGACGCCGCGGTCCACGCTTCCCTGCAACCGGTGTTCGAGCAGCTCTACGAAGCCCTCGTGCCCACCTTCACGTCCCTGCGCCGGCTGGCGCCGGCCCTGCCGCTCGAGCGCGGCTGACCCCTCCCGCCGCTCCACCCCCGCCACGCCGGCCGGGCCGTCCCGCCCGGCGCTCCGTGACGATCCCGTGCACGGTCCGAGAGGGCGCACCGGCGGGTCCGCGTGGGAGAATGGAGCCGTTCTGTGGTGCGTGCGGGACCGTCCGGCCCCGCACCGAGGATCGTCGGTGCCGAGGGGGCCCCATGATCTCGAGAACGGACGTGGAGGAACTCCACCGGCAGGTCCGGGGCCCGGTCCTGCTGCCGGACGAGGACGGCTTCGAGCAGGAGGTCGCGGGCTTCAACCTGGCCGCCGTCCACCACCCGGACGCGGTGGTCGGCGTGACCGACGCCGCCGACGTGGTGGCCGTGATGCAGTGGGCCGCCGCCCACCACGAGCCCGTGGGGGTCCAGTCCACGGGGCACGGCGCGGACCAGCCCATGGAGGGCGGGCTGCTCGTCACGACCCACCGGATGCAGGAGCTCGAAATCGACCCCCGCCGCCGGACGGCGCGGATCGGCGCCGGCGTGCGGTGGCGCCGCGTGATCGACGCGGTCGCGCCCCACGGGCTCGCGGTGCTCAACGGCTCGGCCAGCGACGCCGGGGCGGTCGGCTACACCCTGGGCGGCGGGCTGCCGGTGCTCGGGCGGGTCTTCGGCTTCGCCGCCGACCACCTCCTGGGCCTCGACGTGGTGACCCCCGACGGGCGGCTGCGCCACGTGGACGCCCGGCACGAGCCCGAGCTGTTCGCCCTGCTGCGCGGGGGCAAGGGCAACCTGGGGCTCGTCACCTCCATGACCCTCGACCTCGTCCCGCTGGAGGGCCTCTACGGCGGCGGGATCTTCTACCCCGGCGCCGACGCCCAGGACGTGCTGAGCGCGTTCAGCCGGTGGGCGCCCACCCTGCCGGAGCACGCCTCCACGTCCGTGGCCCTGCGCTGGATGCCGCACGACCCGACCGTCCCCGAGCAGCTGCACAAGCAGATGCTGGTGCACCTGCGCTTCTGCTGGGTGGGCCCGGAGGACGAGGGGGTCCGGCTCCTCGCGCCGATGCGGGAGGTCTCCCGGCCGGTCCTGGACCTCGTGGGGCCCATGGACTACCGGGACATCGACCAGGTGCACATGGACGCCACCGAACCGGGCCTCTACGTGCTGACGGGGGAGTTCCTGCGGGAGTTCGACGCCGCCGCGGTCATGACGCTGCTGCAGCGCGCCGGACCCGGCAGCCGGTGCCCGCTGCCGGAGGTGGGGATCCGTCTGATGGGTGGTGCCTTCACCCGGACGGACGGCATCCAGGACGCGGTCACGGGGCGGGACGCGGCGTTCTTCCTGGAGCTCATCGGCTGGCTCGCGCCCCACGTGGCCGAGGCGACGCCCCGGGCGCTGTCCGAGATCCTCCAGGCCATGGCCCCGTGGTCCACGGGACGGGCCTTCGTGAACATGCACGGGGTCCCGGGCGGAGAGAGCGAGCACGCCCGGGCGTGGTCCGAGGAGGTCTACGCCCGTCTGGTCCGGGCCAAGGCGCTCTACGACCCGGACAACCTGCTGCGCTTCCAGCACGTGGTCGGCCAGGAGCGCCCACCTCCCGTCAGCGGCCAGCCGGCGGACAGCTCCGCATGATGGACTCAGGGCAGCACCGCGGCGGTCCCGCGCGCGGTGACCACTCTCGGAAGGAGACGTGATGGTGAACTTCAAGGGGCTCACGGCCAAGGCCAAGCAGCTCGCCCAGCGCAACCCGGACAAGGTCGACAAGGTCCTCGACCAGGCCGGCCGCTTCGTCGACAAGCGCACCGGGCGCAAGTACGAGCGCCACGTGGGCACGGTCCAGCAGAAGGCGCGCCAGTTCCTCGGCGGCGGCCACGCCCCCGGCCGCTCGACCACGGGCGGCCCCACCACGGACGGCCCCACCACGGGCGGCCCGACGCCCGGCGAACGCCTGGACGGGCAGCCGGGAGGCCCGGCTGCGACCGACCGGCCCGGTGACGTGCCCGGCCACGAGGGCCAGGGCCCGGGTCCCCGCCTCTGAGCGGTCCCCGTCACGGGGCGACGACGGACCCCGCCTGCCAGCCCTCGAGGCACGGCAGGCGGGGTCCGTCGTCCCCGGCGGCGGACGACCGTCCCGCTCGGGGTGGGTGCGGTTACCGGGCCAGGAAGTCCAGCAGGGCCTCGTTCACCTCCGCGCCGTGGGTCCAGAGCAGCCCGTGCGGAGCGCCCTCGATCTCGAGGTACTCCGCCTGCGGGAGGGCCTTGTGGAACTGCCGGCCGGTGGCGTCGATGGGCAGGATGTTGTCCGCGGTGCCGTGCACGATCAGGGCCGGCACGTCGATCCGGGGGATGTCGGCCCGGAAGTCCGTCAGCCAGGTGGGTTGCGCGGCCACCGACGCCACGGCCCCGGAACGGGTGGCGATGTTCCAGCTGGCGTCCACGATCTCCTGGCTCAGCCGGTCCGTGCCCAGGAACGTGTCCGTGTTGAAGAAGTTGCCGAAGAACTCGGTGAAGAACGCGTAGCGGTCGGCCGTCACACCGGCGGCCAGGCCGTCGAAGACGTCCTGGGGCACCCCCGTGGGATTGTCCTCGGTCTGCAGCAGGTAGGGCTCCAGCGAGCCCAGGAAGACCGCCTTGGCCACCCGGGAGGACCCGTAGGTGCCGAGGTAGCGCCCCACCTCGCCCGTCCCCATCGAGAAGCCCACCAGCACGGCGTCGTCCAGGTCGAGGGTGCGCAGGACCATGTCGAGGTCGGCGGCGAACGTGTCGTAGTCGTAGCCGGTCGTGGGGTGGCTGGAGCGGCCGAACCCGCGGCGGTCGTAGGTGATCACGCGGTACCCCGCCCCGAGCAGGGCGGCGGTCTGCTTCTCCCAGGACGAGCCGTCCAGCGGGTACCCGTGGATGAGGACGACGGGCTGACCGCTGCCGTGGTCCTCGTAGTACAGCTCGATGTCGGTGCTGTTCTCGGTGCCGACGGTGATGTGACCCATGGAGGTTCTTCCTCTCGCTGGTGCGACGAATGCGGAGAACGACCGTTCTCCACTCTGAAGCCTAGGGAACGGTCGTTCTCCGCGCAATAGACTGGGGGCATGGATTCCACCGATCCCCGCGAGCACGTCGTCGAGACGGCCGACCGGCTGTTCTATGCCCGCGGCGTCCAGGCGGTGGGGATGGACGAGCTGCGGCAGGCGGCCGGGGTCTCGCTCAAGCGCCTCTACGCCCTGTTCCCGTCCAAGGAGGAGATCGTGCTCGCCGTGCTCGCCCGGCGCCACCGGCTCTGGGAGGAAGGGGTCCGGGAGCGCGTCGACCGGTCCGACACCCCGCGGGCGCGGCTGCTGGCCGTCTACGACCACCTCGCGGACTGGTTCGCCGAGGACTCCTTCCGCGGCTGCGGCTTCATCAACGCCTTCGGGGAACTGGGCGCCGTCTCGCCGCAGGTGGCCGAGGCGGCGCGGGTGCACAAGCGCTCGTTCCAGGACTACGTCGCCGCCCTCGTCGAGACCGCGGGCGGTCCTGCGGACCTGGGCCCGCAGCTGTGCATCCTGGCGGAGGGGGCCCAGACGACCGCCGCGATCGCCGGCACCCCCGAGGCCGCGGCGCAGGCGCGCCGGGCCGCGGAGGTGCTCGTGCAGGCGGCGATGCCCTCCGAGCGCTCCGGCGGCGGCGCTCAGCGCACCAGGGACGCGTAGACCACGTAGTTGTCGTCGAACTCCCCGGTCGCCGGGTCGTAGCCGTCGCAGGTGATCAGCCGCAGCTCGGACCCCTCCGTGTTGCCGTAGACCTCGAGGGTGGGGAAGTCGTCCTTGCCGTACTGCTCCCCGCGCTCGACGGCGAACACTGCCGTGGACCCGTCCGCACGGGCCACTTCGACCGTGTCCCCGGGTTCCAGGGCCCGCAGGTCCGCGAAGATCCCGGGGCCGCCACCGGTGGCGTTGACGTGGCCCAGCAGCACCGCGGGGCCGCGTTCGCCCGGCGTGGGGGAGGCCGTGTACCAGCTCGCCGGGGCGCCGGGTCCTTCGGGCGGGACCTCGAGAGAGCCGTTCTCCCGCAGCCCCAGGTGCAGCAGCTCGGACTCGGCGCCGATCGCCGGGATGGTCAGTGAGACAGGTGTGGAGGCGTCGAGCACGGGCGGTTGCGGGCTCGGCTTCGTGCTCGGTGCCGTGCTCGCGCGCGGGGCAGTGCTCGGCGACGCCGCCGCCGACGCCGTCGCCGTCGCCGCCGATGACGCCGGGGAGCTGGAAGTCGCCGGGGCGCCGTCGTCGGAGGCGGCGCAGCCGGTGACGAGCAGGACGGCGGGCGCCGCGGAGGCCAGCAGGCCTCCGCGACGACCGGTGGTCGATCCCGTCATGGCAGGAACCGTCCTGTGGGATCAGGCCCGGACAGCACGCCGGCGCAGCGCCCAAGCGCTGCCGGCGACCGCCGCGAGGATCCCGCCGCCGAGGGCCACGGCCTCGGTGGTGGAGCCGGTCTCCTGCGCCACGCCGGTGTCGGCGCCGCCCTCGGGCATCGCGCCCATCTGGGCGGCCGTCAGGGTGCCGCACGCGGCCGGCAGGGTCGCGGCCGCGGGCAGCGCCGGGTCCAGGTCGCTCATCTTCTCGGCGGCCGCGGCCGGCATCTTCGCCGGGTCCACGCCGTGGACCACGACGACCGCCGTGCCGTTCTTCAGAGCCTCGGTGGTGGGCCCGTCCAGCTGGAAGGTCCGCTCGTAGGAGTAGGCGGATCCGCCCGGGAAGCGCTCCACGGCGAGACCGGAGTCGGGGCTGGTGTCGCCCTCCGTGGTCAGCGAGGTGCCGATCATCCCGTAGGAGGGGTGGCCCTCGGTGGTGTTGACCACGCCGTCGCCGTCGGTGTCGGCCTCCGGGCCGGGGCAGGTGCCCTGGCCGTGGATGTGGATGTGCTGGGCGTGCGGGAACGGGCCGTCCATGAACGTCTCGGCAGCGCCGGAGACGTTCATCGTGACGGTGGCCTCGGTGCCGTGGACGTCGACCATGACGTCGCCGGTGGTGCCGGAGCCGTTCAGGGAGTTCAGCGTGGCCTGGGTCGACCACATGTCACCCTCGTGGGCGGAGGCGGGGACCGCCGCCATCGTGAGCGCGCCGAGGGCCAGGGTGGGGACTGTGAGGAACATGGACTTGCGCATCAGTTGCTCTCCTGTGTTGTGCGGGGGATCGTGCCATGTGCGCACTTTCGGTGTGTGCACGGTGAGTTCGCCGCCGCGCGGCCCCCGGATGGGTGCGGGGGGAGAAAACTTCTCGACGCACCCGGACGGGCAGCGGACCCGTCCGATGCCCGCTCCGCGACGAACAGGAGTCATGGAGACGATGAGTGTGTCGATGGCCTTACATCGACCTGGTGTGGGAGGGTGCAGTTCGACACTGCTCTCGTCCAGGACCCGGGCGAGGTGCTGCTCCCCGAGTGAACAGCGAGATCGTGTGAGCGAAGGACCGACCGGCCGGAGCCGCGGAACCGGCGCCCCGGTTCCCGTCCCCGGGCGGACCGAGGAACAGGCGGAGCTGCTGCGGCGGGTGGCGGGCGGCGACGAGCACGCCTTCGCCCAGCTGTACGACGCGACGTCGTCCACGCTCTACGGACTCGTGCTGCGGCTGGTCCGCTCCCCGGAGCTGGCCGCCGAGGTGGTCCAGGAGGTCTACCTGATGGCCTGGCAGCAGGCGGAGCGCTTCGACGCCGGCCGCGGCACGGCCCTGGCCTGGCTGTGCACCATGGCCCACCGCCGCGCGGTGGACCGGATCCGGCAGAGCCAGCGGGAGCGGGACCGGGACCAGCAGTACGAGGTCCGGCAGGCCGAGACCCCGTCCGACTCCACGTGGAGCGAGGTGGAGCAGTCCCTGGACTCCGGGGAGGTGCGGGCCCAGCTCGGCGCGCTCAGCCCGCTCCAGCGGGAGGCCGTCTGCCTGGTGTACTACCGGGGGTACAGTCACCGCCAGGTCGCGGAGCACCTGGACGTCCCGCTGGGCACGGCGAAGGCCAGGATCCGCGACGGGCTCAACAATCTGAGATCGGCACTGGGGGTGCGGCAGTGAAGGAGATCCAGGGGGACGACCGGGCCGGCGACGTCCACGCCGACGCGGCGCTCTACGCCGTGGACGCGCTCGAGCCCGGCGAGCGGGCCGCGTTCGAGCTCCATCTGCGCGGGTGCGCGTCCTGCCAGGCGGAGGTGGCCGCGTTCGGGGAGGTCGGGGCGCACCTGGCCGCCCCTGTCGCCGAGCCGCCGCCTCCGGCGCTGCGCGAGAACGTCCTCGCGGCCGTGCGCGGGACGCGGCAGGAGCAGCGACCGGAGGACCGGGCCGGAGAAGCGCCCGTGTCCCTGGCGGACCGGCGCCGACCCCGGCGCCGGTGGCTGGCCGCCGCGGCGGCCGCCGTGCTGCTGCCCGGCGCCGCCCTGGGCGGCTGGGCCGTCGGCACCCAGACCGAGCAGCGGGAGCAGCAGCTCATGGCCCAGGAGCAGGACCGGCAGAACCGGCTGCTGAGCGCCCCGGACGTCACCACCCGCCAGCTCGAGGTGGACGGTCACCCGGCCACCCTGGTGGTCTCGGCGCAGGAGGACGCGGCGCTGTTCGTCGCCTCCGATCTCGCCGGACCGGGGGAGGGCCGGGAGTACCAGCTGTGGCTCGTCCAGGGCGAGACCCCCGTGCCGGACGTGCACTTCGGCGGAGGACAGGTGCAGGTCTGGCTGGACGGCGACATCGACCGGGCCGGGGCGGTGGCCATGACCGTGGAGCCCGCCGGCGGCTCCGAGACGCCCACCCTGCCCGTGCTGGCCACCACGGAGATCTGAGCGCAGCTCCCGTGCCGCGGCTCCTGCCAGAATGAGGCCATGACCCAGGCAGAACCTTCCGGAGACGGCAACGGCGACGCCCGGACCGTGCTCGCCCTCGAGCGCGCGGGCTTCGCCTGGGTGGGCGCCTACGCCGGCTCGCCCGAGCGCGCCGCCGCGCTGCGGGCGCAGGGCTTCACCTGGATCGCGGTCACGACCGACACCGGCGTCCTCCAGCCCGGCGGTGAGGCGGCCCGGGCGGCCCTGGCCCGCTCCGCATGAGATCCCGGCCGGGCGGGAGGCGCCCGCACCCCCTGCGGTGGGTGCTGTCCCGGGAGCTGGTCCGCGACTGGCTGCGCTCGTTCCGGACCAGCCACAGCGCCCTGTACTTCCGGGTCCGGAACCGCTTCTCGACCGCGCCGGTGCGGGGGGACGCGCCCGTGGTCGTGAGCCTCACGTCCTACGGGAGCCGGATCCGCGCGGTGCACCTGGCCGTCGAGTCGATGGCGCACGGCACCGTGCGCCCGCAGCGGCTGATCCTGTGGCTGCGCGAGGCCGACGTCGTCGCCGACCCGCCCGCACCGCTGGCCCGGCTGGTGCGCCGGGGCCTCGAGCTGAGATGCACCGAGGACTGGGGGCCCCACCAGAAGTACTACCCCTACGTCCGGTCCCGGGCGAGGCACGAGCTGCCGCTGGTCATCGCGGACGACGACGTGCTCTACGGCGCGACGTGGCTCGAGGAGCTGCTGGCGGTCCACGCGCGGCACCCCCACGACGTGGTCGCCCACCGCACCCACCGGATCCGCCTCGACGGAGGTCGGATCCTGCCCTACGCCACGTGGAGCCCCGGTGCTCCGGCGGAGGCGTCCGTCCGCACCTTCGCCACGGGCACCTCCGGCGTGCTCTATCCGCCGCACCTGCTCGACGCCCTGCGCGAGCTGGGCACCGGGTTCACCGCGTGCGCGCCGATGGCCGACGACGTGTGGTTGCACGCCGTCGCCCTGCGCCACGGGACCGGGATCCGGCCCGTCCGCGACGGCCGCACCGCCTACCGGCCCATCCCCCGGACGCTCTTCAGGGGTCTCAGCACGCGCAATGTACTGCGCGGAGGCAACGACATGCAGATCGCAGCCACGTATTCGGCCTCGGACGTGGAAGAGTTGGAGCGTGCGCGGGTGGCCGAGGGCCCCTGAGCACGTGGACGGGCAGTTCCCCCGCTTCCCGCCCGCCGGCCGTCCCCCCGCGGCCGCTGTCCGCGCTCCCATCCCCCCAGGAGTCCCCCCATGCCGAACGACTACCGCCGCCCGGACCTGCCGGAGCACGTCACCGCCGACGTGCCGTCGCGAGCAGCGAGGCACTCGATCGTCTTCGACTCGCCGGCCGAACTGGCCGCCTACACCCGCCACGACCGCCTGACCGGTACCGGTCCCCTCCTGCTCGCCCGCCGCGCCGGGTTCCACCCCGAGGGACCGTGGCCCTGCTCGGCGCTCGAGTCCGCCCAGGACGTCCTGGCCACCCGGGCGCGCACGATGATCGAGATCGAGCTGCGCACCACGGTCGACGGCCGGTGCGTGGTCCTGCACGAGGCCGTCATGGGACACGGGAGCACCGGCGCCGGGCCCGTGAGCGAGCAGTCGGCCGACTACGTGCTCAGCCAGCACCTGGTCGACAACTACGGCGAGGTCACCCGGTTCCCCATCCGGGAGGCCGGCGAGTTCCTCACCTGGGCGGTGCTGGCCGGCGCGGTGCTGTGGCTCGACGTCAAGAACGTGACCCCGGAGGCCGTCGTCGAGCTCGTCCGCGGGCACCGGGCCGAGAGCCAGGTGGTGGTCGCCGTGCACGGACTGACGGAGCTCGCCGTCTACCGCAGGATCGCCCCCGACCTCGTGTACTTCGTCCCGACCCACCCGGACGGCCTGACCACGGTCGAGGACGTCCGCCGGGAGGTCCCCGACCTCCGCCGGGTGGTCGGGTTCGCCGGCCACTACATCCCGGACATGGAGGACAGCCTGCGGATGCGGAGCTGGAACGTGCCCATGCGGCTCGACCTGCACCGCTACGACGAGAACCTGCCCGCCGACGCCCTCGACGTGCACTTCTACCGCCGCGCGGTCGAGGCCGGCTTCGGCATCCTCTCCACGAGCCACTACCGCGAGGTGGCCGACCTCCTCGGCCCCGACGAGTGGGCGCCGAAGAACGCCTCCGCCAGGGACGACCGGGGACTGACCCGCCACTGACCCCGGACGAGCGGCGACCCGACGACCCTAGACTCGCCGCATGAGCTGGAACGCGGTGGCCCTCCCGACCCTGCTGGGCATCGGCCTCCTGGCCGCCGTCACCGCCGCGGCGCTCGCGAGCCGCGGGATGCCCCGGTGGTCCGCTCCGGGGCTCGCCCTGCTGCGCGCGGCCGCCCAGCTCGCCGCGCTCAGCCTGGTGCTCTCGTCGGTGATCGAGAACCTCCTGTGGGTCTGGCTCGCCCTGGGCGTGATGCTCGTGGCGGCGGTGCTGACCGCGGGCGGGCGCCTGCACGCGGACGTGCGATCGCTGCTGTGGCTGGGGCTGGTCATGCTGCTCGCCGCGGCGGTGACCCTGGCCATCGTGTTCCTGACGGGTGCGATCGCGGTGGCACCGCAGAACGTGCTGGCCGTCGGAGGCATCGTCATCGGCAACACGATGAGCATCGCCACGCTCACGGGCCGGCGGTTCCGCGCGGACGTCGTGGAACGGCGCCCGGAGGTGGAGGGCTGGCTGGCGCTCGGGGCCACGCCCCGGCGGTCGACGCTCGACATCGCCCGCCAGGCCGTCCTCGAGGCGCTCGTCCCGTCGGTGGACCAGACGCGCACCACCGGGATGGTCGTCCTGCCCGGGGCGTTCGTGGGCGCCGTCTTCGCCGGGGCGTCGCCGCTGGAGGCGGGCCGGTTCCAGCTGGTCGTGCTGGCGGCGATCCTGGCCGCGGGATCGCTCGTGGCCGTGGGACTCGTGGAGGCGCTGGGCCGGGCCAGGACGGTGCCCACGGCGTGACCCGCCCGGATCCTGCGCACGAGCGCGCCCGGTCGCCCCGGTCCGGGGCACCCGGGCGCGCTCGTGCGAGGGCTCAGTCGTCGCCCGGCGCGTCCTCGGGGGCGTCCCCCTCGGCCTGGGAAGGCTTGTTGCCGGCCGGGTCGACGGCCGACTGCACGCTCTGGTCCTCGGGGACGTCCCCCTCGGCCTGCGACGGCCGGTTCTCGGCGGGGTCCGGGATCGTCTCGCTCATGCCGCTCCTCGTGCGCTCAGCAGGGTGATGGTCCCGGCTCACGCTACGCCGGGCCCGGACCCCCGACAAGAGGATCCTGCTGGGCGTCCCGGCCGGCGCGGATCGCGGCGTAGAGCTGCGCGGGGATCAGCCCGGTCCGGTGGGCGCGCTCGACCGCGGCGAAGCCCTCCTCGGTCTCCTCGTACGGGAAGTGGAGGAGGTCCGCCGCGAGCTCCCAGTGGTCGATCATCCCGCCGGCCCAGAGCTGGCAGATCGCCCACGGGGTGTCCGCGGAGAAGGTGGGGACCTCGGGCAGGACGTACTCGCCGGCCGGCACGCGCCAGGCCTCGAGGCTGTCGAGGTCCGCCACGAGGTCCTCGAGGGTGTCGTAGTGGCCCGCCCGGTCCGGGTCCACGGAGCCGTTCGCGTTGGCCAGTTCGACGTCGTAACCGCCCTCGGCCGCGGCGAACACGGTGGTGGGCCCGGGCTCCCCGCCCACGCCGGCGTCGAGGGGCAGCTGGGACGGCAGCCACTCCCAGCCGTCGCCGAGCTGGTCCATCTCCAGGTCCCGGTAGGCCACCCAGCCGCGGGCGACGAGCAGCTCCTGGGCGTCGTCGTCCCACGTGCCCTGGGCGGCGCCCTCGATGTCGACGGTGCGGGCGCCGGCCGCGGCGTGGAACTCCCGCCGCTGCTGCTTCTTCTTGGCGGCGGCCTTCTTGCGGGGCTTGCTCTTGGGCACGGATCCTCCTGACGGGCGGGGACGGACGCGTCAGCGGTCCCTCGGACCTCCCATGATCGCGCATCCGGGGAGATCCGGGGACATCCGGGAGGGCCCGGCCCGTTCCCGCCTGCCGGGGCCGCGCGCGGCTAGTCTGGCCGGGACCGTCCGTCCGCCCCGACCGCGAAGGATGCCCCATGACCTCTCCCCGGACCACCCCCTCGACGAACGGCCCCGTGCGCTACGCGGTGGTCGGGCTCGGCCAGATCTCCCAGCAGGCGTTCCTGCCCGCCATGGCCCGGGCCGGCAACTCCGTGCTGGCGGCGCTGGTCACCGGCACCCCCGACAAGGCCCGGGAGCTCGCGGCCGAGTACGACGTGCCCGCGTACTCCTACGAGGACTACCCGGCGCTGCTGGCCTCCGGGGACGTGGACGCGGTCTACGTGGCCACGCCCGTGTTCCGGCACCGCGAGTTCGCCGAGCCGGCGCTCGAGGCGGGCGTCCACGTGCTGGTCGAGAAGCCGATGGCGACGTCCGTGGAGGACTGCCGGGCGATGGTCGACGACGCCGCGCGCGGCGGGGCCCGGCTCATGGTCGCGTACCGGCTGCACCACGAGCCCGGCACGCTCGAGCTGATCACCCGGGTCCGGGACGAGGGGCTGGTGGGCGACCCGCGGCTGTTCACCGCCGTCTTCACCCAGAACATCGACGAGGCCAACCACCGCGGGCACTCCGGGTTCTGGGGCGGGCCCATCCCGGACATGGGCAGCTACCCCCTCAACGCGGTGCGCCACCTCTTCGCCGCCGAGCCCCTCGAGGTCCACGCGATGGGCGTGCGGACCCCGGGGCGCGGCTTCGACTTCGACGACACCGTGGCGGTCACGCTGCGCTTCCCCGGGCAGCGGCTGGCGCAGTTCACCATCAGTTACGCGGGCGAGGCCACCGAGCAGCTCACGGTCGTGGGCACCGAGGGGGTGGTCGCGGCGCAGCCGTGCTTCGGCTTCGGCCCCGAGGTGGGCATCAGCTGGACCGTGACCCGGGACGGGCGGAGCGAGACCCGCGCCCACGACCCGGTGGAGCAGTTCGCGGGCCAGACCGAGTACTTCTCGGACTGCATCCTCGCCGGCACCGCCCCCGAGGCCGACGGCGAGGAGGGGCTGATGGACATCCGGGTGCACGAGGCCGTGCTCGCGTCCCTCGGGACGGGCCGGACCGTGCGCCTGGATCCCGCCGACCGCGCGGTGCGCCCCTCCGTGGACCAGGCCCGGGCCCTGCCGCCCGTGACGGAGCCCGGCGACGACGAGCTGGTGGCCCAGGTCCCGCAGAACGGCTGAGCCCCGCGGACGGACCGGCCCGGGTGCTTGTCCCGCGTCCCGCCCGGGCGTAGCTTGCGGGCATGAGCACCGGCAGCACGGACGTCGTCCGGCGGCTCTTCGCCGCCTACCTCGCGCAGGACGAGGCCGCGGCCCGCGCGCTCGTCGGGGACGGGTTCCGCTTCACGTCCCCGCAGGACGACCACATCGACCGGGCCGCGTACTTCGAGCGGTGCTTCCCCACGGCGCAGCGGGTGACCCGGCAGGACCTGCTCGAGGTGGTCGAGGCGGAGCCCGGCCTCGTGCTCGTCCGGTACGAGTACGAGCTCCGCACCGGGGGGACCTTCCGGAACATGGAGGCGATCACCGTGCGCGACGGGCGGGTCGTGGAGGCCCAGGTCTATTTCGGCGGCCCGCCGCGACCGTAGACTCCGAGGACCATCCGACGCCCAGGAGACTCGCCATGAAGCACTACCTGCTCAGCATCGAACAGCCCGACGGCGGACCGGCGGCCCCGGAGATCCTCGAACCCGTGATGCGGGACGTCGCCGCGTTCAACGAGGAGCTCAGGGCGGCCGGGGCGTGGGTCTTCGCCGGGGGCCTGGACCGGGCGGAGGCGTCCGTCGTCGTGCGCTTCCACGGCGACGACGTGGTGACAACGGACGGCCCGTACGAGCGCGAGGACGAGCACGCCGGGGGCATCTGCATCGTGGCCGCCCCGGACTACGACGCCGCCATCGAGTGGGGCCGGAAGCTGGCGCAGGCGACCACCCTCCCGGTGGAGGTGCGCGAGTTCCAGGGCGAGCCGGAGGAGCACCTGGCGTAGCGCCCGCCCCGGTCAGTCGCGGCCGGCACGACCCCGGCGACGCTCGACCTGCGCCTCCCCTCGAAGGCCGACCTCGTGCGCCCCCTCGCGGCCGGCACCCGCGAGACGCTCACCGGCCGATCTGCTCGGCCTGAGCCTCCCAGGCGGCGTGGGCGTCCCGCGGCCGGGCCGGCCGGCGGGTCTCCCGCAGGGCCCGGAGCGCGGCGTTGCGCTCGCGCGCCAGGGAGTCCGCGGCCGCCCGGGCGGCCGCGTCCTCACGGACCTGGGCGCGGACGGCGGTGATGGTGGCCATGATGGCCTCCACGCCCTGCGAGCCGCCCGCCAGGTAGGCGGCCCGGACCTCGCGGTCCGGGTGGTACAGGTAGCGGTCGTCGGTCTGGCCGCGGTGGGTGTCGAACTCCTCGTCGGTCAGCTCCGAGAGCATGGCGGCCACCCGGTCCAGGCGGGCCTCGACCTCCCCGTGCAGGGGCGTCCTGGCGGCCGCCTCCCGCACTGACCACAGGGCCTGGCCGTGCCGCCGGAGCCGGGTCGTGTCCCACTCGGCCCGCGGGATCTCGGCCAGCCGGGCGGCGATGAAGGTCGCGTCCCCGTGCCGCTGCTGCGGTGGCAGCACGCCGAGCTGCCACCGGAGCCAGGCCGTGCGCATGTCCTCCGCGGCGGTCCGGCGGGCCTGCTCCGCGGTCCGCTCGGTTGTCCGCGCGGTCGCCCGCGGTGCGCTCCGCCGCCCTGCGCTCGCACGCTCCGTCAGGGAGCGGGCGAGCGCTCGCAGGAGCACGCCGAGCAGGCACAGGACGGCCACGGCAAGGAGGACGAGAAGGATGGTGCCCAGGTGGGTGAGGACGAACGAGACCACGGACAGGACGACCGCCCCGGCGATCAGGAGCACGATCCCGGAGACGTCGTTGTTCTCGGTGCTGTTCATGGCGGATCCTCCCGAACCCTCACACCACTGGACATCCACTGTAGCCGCCGGTGCGGAGTCTGTGGCCGGTCCCCGGAAAGTTCCCAGCCGGGCACCGCCGGGTGTCCTGGGGCGACGGCGGGGGAGCGGGCCCCTCCCAGGGTCGCCGATATCCTGGACCCATGAGATCCGCCGTGCTGGCCGTGTCCGCCGCCGCCCTCCTCCTCGTCTCCGCCTGCGCGGGCGGGAGCTCCGAGCAGGACGACCTGCTCCGGGAGCACGGGCTCGAGGACGTGAGCACGCAGGAGGTCGTCGAGCACCTCGACCGCACGCACGAGGACCGCGACGCCGGGCTCGCCGGTTCCGTGACCTACGACGAGGTGGTGCTCGACGACGGCACCACCGAGACGACCCTGCCCATGCCGGAGGACCGCTTCTACCTCGCGGTCGCCCCGTGGACCACCACGACCCACGAGTGCTTCTCCCACAGCCTCTCCGGGTGCCAGGGCGAGCTCGTGGGCGAGGACTTCGACGTGCGGATCACCGACGACTCCGGGGCCGTGCTGGTGGAGGAGAGCGTGACCAGCTACGAGAACGGGTTCGTGGGCTTCTGGCTGCCCAAGGACATCACCGGCACGCTCGAGATCAGCTCGGAGCAGGGCCGCGCCGAGTCCGGGTTCGCGACCACCCGGGACAGCCCGACCTGCCTCACGACCATGCAGCTGGCCTGAGCCCGGCGCGAGAGAAGGCGACCGGATGAGCATCAGCATGGCCGTGACGGCCCAGGCGGTCCGCCTGCGGGCGCGCCTGCAGCCGTGGACCCCGGTGGAGCAGCTGCACGGGCGCCGCTATCCGGAGCCGGCCAGGATCCCGGCCGACCTGCGGCGCTCGCACGCCGTGGAGCGCACCGAGGTGGCAGGGCGCCCGCTGCTGCGGCTGACCCCGCGCGCCGGGGCCGACGGGTCCCACCTGATCTACCTGCACGGCGGAGCGTTCGTGAACCCGCTGCTGCCGGCGCACTGGTGGATCGTGCGCGAGCTCGTGAAGGACACCGGGACCACGGTCACAGTCCCCCTGTACCGGCTGGCCCCGGAGGGCCACGTGGACGAGGGCTACGACTTCCTCGCCGCGGCCTGGGCGGACCTCGTGGCCCGGCCCGGCGCGGACCGGATCGTGGTCGCCGGGGACTCCGCAGGCGGGTGCCTGGCGATCGGGCTGGCCATGCGCCTGCGGGACACGGGGCGGCGGCTGCCCGACCACGTGGTGGGCTTCTCCCCGGCGGTGGACGTCTCCGCCACGCACCCGGCCGTGCGGGAGATCGACCCGCACGACCCCATGCTGAGCACGGACCGGGTGGTGCCCCTGGCCGCGGCCTGGGCGCGGGACCGCGCGCTCACCGATCCGCTGGTCAGTCCGCTCTACGGGGACGTGGCCGGGCTGCCACCGGTGCACGTGGTGCAGGGCGGCAAGGACATCCTGGCCGCCGACGCCCTGGCCTTCGCCCGGGACCTGGCGCGGGCGGGCAACCCGGGGAAGCTGCTCTACGAGCCCGGCGCCTTCCACGTCTACGTGGGCGCCTGGTGGACGCCGGAGGCCCGCCGGGCGGTGCGGCACGTGCGCTCCCTGCTCGGGGCCCCCTTCCCGGCGGCGGGGTAGTCCGCCGGACCCGCCGCGGATCGGCGAGGTCCGTCCGGAGGACTCCCCCGCCGCGCCCGAGAGGATGCGAGGTGCGGCGCCCGGCCGTGCCCGCGCGCGCGGACCCCGGCAGGTCCCGGCACCTCCCCGGGTCCTTTCTGCCGGGACGGGCGTAGACTGGCACGTCAGGACTTCGAGGGCTATGGGAAGAAGTGGACGCCGTCTGGAGGTCATCTCCCGGGGCCGTCTCCGGACGGACGTTCCCGAACGGTGTGATCCCTTGTGAAACCTGATTCCTCCACCATCGAACTGACCACCGTCTTCGCACGCATCCACGGGATGCTGCTCGGCCGAGAAGCCTCCACCCACGCCGTGCACCAGCTGGCCCAAGTGGCCCGGGACCTGATCGACTCCGCCGCCGGAGCCGGAGTGACCCTGTTGGAGGCCGAGGGGCAGGAGATGACCACCGCGGTCACCGGTCGTCTGGTGGAAGCCGTCGACGAGCTGCAGTACGAGGTCGGTGAAGGCCCGTGCCTGTCCGCGTGGGCCACCGGCGCCGTCCAGCGCATCGACGACACCGCCACCGACACCCACTGGCCGGGGTGGTCGGCGGCAGCCCTGGAGCTGGGAGTGCGCTCGATGCTGAGCACCCCGCTGGTGGTCCGCGGGGAGACGCTCGGCGCGCTGAAGGTCTGCGCCACCACCGCCCACGCCTTCACCGTCGAGGACGAGCACATGCTGGGACTGCTGGCCGGGGCCGCGGCCACCCTCCTCAGCGCCGGACAGGTCAGCGAAGCCCCGCAGCGGCTCAGCACCGCCCTCCAGGGGGCGCTGAGCGACCGCCAGTCCGTCGACGTGGCCGTCGGGATCCTCATGGAACGCCGGGATCTGAGTGAGGACCGGGCCCGCGCCCTGCTGCTGGACACCGCCCGCGCCGACCCCCGGCCGCTGGTGGAGATCGCCCGCCAGGTCCTGGGGCGCACCTCCGATCCCACCCGGTAGCCACAGGCGCCCGGTGCGCCGACGGCCTTCCCCGAACGGACCGGGACCACGCACCGGAGCTTCCGCCGGCAGCGTTCCCCTGCAGGTCCCGTGCCCGGGGGAGCGCGGGCCTCCCCTCGCGCGCCACGGGCCGGAATAGCCCGGGCGCCCGAGCCGTTGCCTGATTGGTGATACATCAACCAAAAGGGAGTGCGGCATGAAGGTCGTGGTCATCGGGGCGGGGCAGGCCGGTCTGTCCGCGGCCCACCACCTGCGGCGCCGGGGACTGGTCCCCGAGGAGGACTTCGTGGTCCTCGACGCCAATCCCGGTCCAGGAGGAGCGTGGCGGCACCGCTGGCCCTCGCTCACCTTCGGCGGCGCGCACGGCATCCACGACCTGCCCGGGCTGCCCCTCGGGGTGCCGGACCCGGCCGAGCCGGCCTCCGCCGTCGTCGCCCGCTACTACGGCGAGTACGAGCGGCGCTTCGGGCTGCCGGTCCACCGGCCCGTCGCCGTGCGCCGGGTCGAGACGGAGTCCGACGACGGACCGCTCGACGTGATCACGGACGCCGGCACCTGGCGGACGGAGCTGGTGATCAACGGCACCGGCACCTGGGACCGCCCGTACTGGCCGTACTACCCGGGGCGGGAGTCCTTCCGGGGGCGGCAGCTGCACACCCACGACTTCCGCACGGCGGAGGAGTTCCGCGGCCGGCACGTGGTGGTCGTGGGCGGCGGCACCTCGGCCGTGCAGTTCCTGCTCCAGCTCGCCGCGGCGGGCGCCACCACCACGTGGGTCACCCGCCGGCCCCCGCGCTTCACGGACCGGGAGTTCGACCCGGACTGGGGGCGGGACGTCGAGCGCCGGGTCGACGAGCGGACCCGGGCTGGGCTGCCGCCGGCCAGCGTGGTCTCGGCCACCGGGCTGCCGCTGTCCGCGCCGTACCGGGCCGGGATCGAGAGCGGCACGCTCGTCTCGGCCGGGCCGCTGCGGGCGGTGACGCCCGCGGGTGTCCGGCTCGCCGACGGCCGGGAGGTGCGGGCGGACGCGATCCTGTGGGCCACCGGGTTCCGGCCCGCCCTGGACCATCTGGCCCCCCTGGGGCTGCGCGAACCGGGCGGCGGCATCCGGGTGGACGGGGTGCGGGTGCTCCGCGACCCGCGGGTGCTGCTGGTCGGCTACGGCGCCTCGGCCTCGACCCTCGGCGCCACCCGTGCGGGGCGGGCGGCCGCCCGCGAGGCGGTGCGGCTGCTGTCCCCGGCTCCCGCCGGAGCCGTAGGCTGAGACCACTGAGCCATTCCGACGAAGGAGCACCCCGTGAGCGAGCAGCCCCCTTCCAGCCCGGACCCCATCGAGGACGCGGCCTCCAACGACGACGCCGACATGACCACCGAGATGACCCCGATCCCGCACGAGCACGGGGACCCCAAGAACGAGGAGTCCGACCAGCAGGACTGAGCCGGTCCCGGGCTCCGTCCCTCCGGGGTCAGGCGGCCGTTCCGAGGAGCGAGGCGCGAAGGGCGGACAGGGGCGGCGCGTGCTCGGCCAGCTCCTGGAGGTAGCCCAGGTCCTCGAGGTCGCCCAGAGCGGCCGTGAGCTCCTCGCAGGTGAGCTGGGCGTCCTCGGCGACGGCCTCGAGGGCGGGACCCTCCTCGGCCGTGACGTGCTCGGCCAGGGCGTCGAGGACGACCACGGCGTCGACGCTGACGTGCTCGTCGTGGATGGCCTCCGCGAGCAGCCGCTCGGCGGCATAGAGGGGCGCGGCATACATGTGGGGAATGGGGGTGTGCATCGGTGACATCACTGCCGAAATATTACTACCCATTCATAAGAGTTCGCTGAGACCGGCGGGGGGCCGGTCGGCTTGCGCCGGGCCCGGGGGCCTCACCGCGAGATCGGCAGGTCCTCGTCGCGCCGCTCGCCGCGGGCCCGGTACCGCGCGCGGGCCCTGCGGCCGAGCAGCAGCAGGAGCACCACGACGACGACCGGCGCGACCACCCACGGCTGATCCAGCCACGCCCAGACGACCGCCATGCCCACGGTGCCGTAGACGACACCCCAGATGAGGGTGCCGACGAGCATCGCGGGGACCCACCGGCGCAGGGGCATGCCCGTGACGCCGGTGGTGAGGATGACGGCGGTCTGCAGGCCGACGGTCAGGAAGCAGGCGGGAACGGCCAGGACGCCCCAGCGGTGCACCAGCCGCTGGGCCCGCCGGTAGACCGCGGTGTCCATGAGCCCGCGGACGCGGTCGGAGCGCCGGCTCCCACCGGTGGCGGCGGCACGGCCCAGGGCGAAGATGGTGGTGGTCCGCACGACGGCGCCGGCCCAGAAGAACAGAATCGCGGCCCCGAGGGGGAGGGACTCCAGCCAGGCCTGCACCCGTCCAGTCTAGAGAGCGCGCCTGACAACCACTGACGACAGGTTGTCACTCTGGGAGGGGTGCACGCCGGGAGGCAGGGCGGCCCCGGTCGGCAGGAGCCGTCCTCCGGTCCCGTCGTGCGGCCCGGGGTACTCTCGCCGTACGTCCGGCCCGCCCCCGGAGCCGGCGCCCCGACCGAGGAGGACGCATGAGCGTGGAGATCGACGAGCACGGGACCGTGACCGCCAACGGGCGCCCCGTGGACTACGCGACGGCCTACGCCTGGTGCGTCGACTCGCCGGAGACGATCACCGAGCTGGTCCGGGACACGAAGGCGTTCGCCACGGTGATCGCCGCCGCCGAGCACGCCGGCCCCGAGGAGCAGGCCGAAGCCGTCCGGCGGGCCTTCGCCGCCGGGGTGCCCCGGCAGCCCGGCGCCTCCTGGACCGAGGCGACGCCGCCGGAGCCGGCCACCGAGGAGCCGGCCGCCGAGGATCCTGCCGCCGAGGATCCTGCCGCCGGGGACCCTGCCGCCGGGGACCCGGCCGCCGAGGGCCCTGCCGCCGAGGGCCCTGCCGCCGGCGAGCCGATCCCGGCCGAGGGCGATCCGGTCTCGGCACGGTCCGGCCCGGAGTCCCACGAGAGCACATCGGGGCGGTAGCGGTCGTGGTGCGTGGCGGCGGGATCAGCCCCGGATCAGCTTGACGGCCAGGGCGAGCATCACCACGCCGATCACCAGGTCCACCACCCGCCAGGTGCGCGGGCTGCTGAGCACCCCGGACAGCGCCCGGGCGCCGTAGCCCAGGACGGAGAACCAGACGACGCTGGCCACCACGGCCCCGCCGGCGAAGATCCACCGGGCGTCGGGGCCGTGCTGGTTGGCGAGGCTGCCCAGCAGCACCACGGTGTCGAGGTAGACGTGGGGGTTGAGGTAGGTCAGGGCCAGGGTGGTGGCGATCACCGATCCGCGGGACCGGGGGGCCTCCGCGGTCAAGGAGGACGGCTTGAGGGCCGAGGCGAAGGAACGCACGGCCCACCACGCCAGGTAGGCGGCACCACCCCACCGCAGCACGTTCAGGGCCTCGGGGAACCGGGACACCAGGGCCCCGATCCCGGCCGTGCCGCCGAGGATCAGCACCGCGTCGCTGACCGCGCACAGCGCCACCACCACGCCCACGTGCTCGCGGCGGATGCCCTGCCGCAGCACGAACGCGTTCTGCGCGCCGAGGGCGACGATCAGTGCCAGCCCGCTCATCAGCCCGGTGCCCCAGATGCTCCACATGGCCTCGACGGTAGTCAGTCCCTCGGGTTCAGACAAACGAAACAAACTGGCGCTGCATTAGATTTGCTTCATGAACTTCGAGCACCTGCGCGCCCTGACCGCGATCGTCGACGAGGGCACCTTCGAGGCCGCCGCGGACGCCCTGGGGATCAGCCCCTCGGCGGTCAGCCAACGGATCAAGGCCCTGGAGACCTCCGTGGGACAGGTCGTGGTGCGCCGCGGCGTGCCCTGCACCCCCACCGAGGCCGGGACCGTGCTGCTGCGCACCGCCCGCCAGGTGCAGGTCCTCGAAGCAGAGACCCTGCACTCCCTCGGCCACGGGATCTCCTCCCGGACGGTGACCCCGGTGGCCGTCAACGCCGACTCCCTGGCCACCTGGTTCGTGCCCGTCCTGCAGGAGGCCGCCGGCTGGACGGACACCACCCTGGACCTGCACATGGAGGACCAGGACCACAGCAGCCGGCTCCTGCGCCAAGGGGACGTCATCGGTGCCGTCACCGGGGATCCCGCACCCGTCAGCGGGTGCCGGCTCGAGCGGCTGGGCTACATGCGCTACGTCCCCGTCGCCGCTCCCGCCCTGTGCCGGCGGTTCGCCACCGACGCCGGCGTCGACTGGGCGGACATGCCGGTGCTCCGTTTCAACGCCAAGGACGACCTGCAGCAGCACGCCCTGCGCGCCCGCGGCGTCGACCGGTCCCCACCCACCCACACCGTCCCGTCCGCCGAAGGATTCCTCGCCGCCGTGCGGGCCGGCCTGGGCTGGGGCATGCTCCCGGAGCTGCAGCTGGGGACGGACCTCGCCGACGGGTCCCTGGACCTGCTCGAGGACCACGCGCACCACGACGTCGCGCTCTACTGGCAGAGCTGGTCACTGGACTCCGGGCGGCTGCACCGCATCACCGAGTGCGTCCGCCGGATCGGCCGGGCGCACCTGCGCAGCACGGCGCAGGACGGCTGAGCGGCGGCCTCCGCCGCCGCCACGGGGCCTCGGCGACGCATCGGCCGGTCGGGGCCATGGGTCGCGACAGCCGCAAGGCCCCCGGCCGGGGCGGTTCAGGCGCCCGTCCGGGTGAAGGTCACGTGGGTGACTCCACTGGGCGAGGAGGTGGCCTCGACCCGGTAGCCCGCCTCCAGACCCTCGAGCCCCTCCCAGAGCCGCACACCACGGCCCAGCAGGATCGGGACCACCACCACGTGCAGATGATCGACGAGCCCGGCCGCCAGGAAGTCGCGGACCATGGTGGGACCGCCACCGATGCGCACGTCCCGGCCGTCCGCGGCCTCGCGAGCCGTCTCGAGGGCCTCCGCGGGTGAGGCTTCCAGGAAGTGGAACGTGGTGCCGCCCTCCATCTCGATCGATGGGCGCAGGTGATGGGTGAGGACGAAGACGGGTGTGTGGAACGGCGGGTTGGGACCCCACCAGCCCTTCCACCCGGGGTCATCGTGCCACCCGGGAGGCCCGAACTTCCCCGCCCCCATGATCTCGGCGCCGATCCCCACACCGTGCTGCTGGGCGAAGGCGTCGTCCACGCCACCGCTGCCGCCGGGATCCCACCACCGGGTGGCGACCATCCACTGATGCAACCTCTCCCCGGCGTGCCCGAAGGGGGCGTCCTGGCTCAGGCCCTCACCGGTGCCGAAGCCGTCGAGCGAGATGGAAAAGCTGTGGACGCGGGCCAGTGACATGGTCGGTGCTCCTTCGATCCCGGCGACTCAGTCCTCCGACGATGATGACTGCTCGGCGCACTCGGGGAAAGAGCCGCATGTCGCCGGGACCTGCGCCGGCGCAGGCCGGGCGCTGGTGCGTTCCGAAAGCGTCGCCGAACGCCGGGCCGCCGGCCCGGGCTCCCGGGTCGCGCAGGGCCCCGCGAGCTCTTGCTCGTCCCCGCGTCCCGATGAGTCGACATATTTCGTCGAGTGGTTCCGGTCCATGACCGAGTTCACTAGGGTCAGGTGCACCTGCGGGCGAACGCGAGTCCCCACCAGTGCGGCGTCTGCACCTCTTGAAGTCCTCGGCGTCTACGAGCACGCCCGGACCACCGAGATCCCACAGGCCCCGCGACGGAGCGGGGTCCAGGGAGCGGAGCACTTCGCCGGGCCCCTCACGCCCTGCGCGGGCGGACACCGGCCAGGCACACCACTACAACGAAGTAGGGAAGCATGACAACCACGGCAACCAGCATCCACTCCGGATCAACACCTCCTGCACAGCCGGCACCCCAGGAGATCGAGGGCACCGTTCGAGGGTTCCCGGCGCAGCTCCTCGAACGGACCCGGCACGGCGCCTCGCCGGTCGAGAACGTCGGGCGTTCCCCCCGTCGGTGGAGTCCCGAGCGGGAACGCCCCGAGGACGACGAAGCGGTCATCACCGCGGTGCTGGCCGCCGTCCCCCACCGCTCCTTCCGGGAGCGCCCCGAGGACGACGAGGTGATGCTCACCTACACGAGCGAGCCCGCCTGCCGCCGCGCGAGGTGATGCCGCGGATCGGGCAGGGCGGTGGGCGGGCCGACGACGGTCGTCCGGCACGCACCCGAAGACATGCAGCGGATGAGGCGGCGCGCACCCCGTGCGGCGGCACGAGCGCTGCCGCAGCAGCCTCGTCCCTCGGTGCCTGCGGTCACTCGCAGGCCAGGCCCTCGGCCCCGCCCCGATCCAGCGCCGGGCGGTAACCGGGCTGGTCCGAGCGCAGAGGCGCCGCGCCGGCCGCGCGCACGGCGGAGCAGTCGGCGTAGTAGACCTCCTCCGCCGGGGACGGCCCCGCGCCGGCGGCGTCTGCGGCGGGCGCAACGTCGCTGGGCACGTCCTGGTCCGGGCACCCGGCCAGCACGTCCGCCATGGCGTCCCGCTCGCGAGCCGTCACGAACAGCTCGTAGCGGGTCTTGACCGCGATCTGGGTGGCCACGTACTCGCACCGGAACGACTCGTTCGGCGGCAGCCACTCGGCGGCGTCGGCGGCGGACTTCTCCCCGTTGGTCGGCCCGTCCACGGCCCGCAGGTTCAGGGGGTCGTTGGCCAGGGCCGTGCGCTCGTCCGGGGCGAGCCGGTCGGCCCCGGAGACCCACGCGTTCTTCAGGGCCACCACGTGGTCGATCTGCACGTCGGCGGAGGTCAGCGGTCCGCGCTCGAACGCGATCGTCCGCCCCGTGTAGGGGTCCTCGAGGGTCCCGGAGAGGACCCTGCACCCGTCGTCGTCGACGACGTCACCGGTCAGGTCCCGGGCCAGGACGTCGTTGCGGGCGTCGCAGCCGTTGCCGTCGGGATCGGCCCAGTCCCCGAACTGGGCGAGCCGGTCGTAGTCCTCGCCGGAGCCGGCGTCCTCGACCGGCAGGGCGGCGAGCGCTCGCGCTGCGGGGGAGGCGCCCTCCGTGGCCTGCGGGGTGCACCCGGCCAGGGAGCCCAGGGCGAGCACGAGCGGGACGAGCACCGCCCACCGCGCACGGGGCTGGGGTGGCTCGAACCTGCGCACGGTGTTCCCTCCGCTCCGGCCGGTGGTCTCGGAGGTCCTATTCTCGCAGGTCAGCCGGTCGGGGTTGATGGCGGCACCGGAGGAAGGCAGACATGAGACGGTTCTTCGCCGCGGCCCGCGTGCTGATGGGCCTGGCCCTGGTCGCGGCCGTGGCCGGGCGGCTGCAGGCCTACCTGAGGTTCTGGACCGACCGCGGGGACCGGGCCATCGCGGTCGACGTCGTCAACTTCTTCAGCTACTTCACCATCCAGACCTCGCTGTTCCACGCCGTGGTGTTCGGGATCGGGGCGTGGTTCCTGCTCGCCCGGCGGGGCGCCGACCCCGGCTGGCTCGGTGCCCTGCGGGCGGCGGCGACGACGTACACGGTCACCACCGGGGTGGTCTACAACGCGCTGCTGCGCGGGCTCCCGCAGGAGCTGGGCCTGGAGCAGCCGTGGGCCAACGAGGTGCTGCACACGATCGTCCCGGTCTGTGCGCTGCTGGACTGGCTGCTCGCCCCGGGGCGGCACCGGGTCCGGTGGCGGGCGGTCGGGGGCATCGTGGTCTATCCGGTGCTCTGGGCGGGCTGCACGCTGGCGCGGGCGCCGTTCGTGCTGGACGAGGGCACCGGCAACCCCTGGTGGTACCCCTATCCGTTCCTGGACCCCCACGAGTCGGCCGGCGGCTACGGGTCCGTGGCGGCCTGGGTCGCGGTGCTCGCGGTGGCGATCACGGCGACCGCCGCGGTCCTCGTCGGGATCTCCCGGCGAGGACCAGGTTTTCCCGTCGACGACAGCGGCGACGACAACCACGACGACGACGGGGGCGAGCGCAGCCGCTGACGGGCCGGGCCGCCCGGCCCGGCCGGGCGGGGAGGTCCTGGGGGCGGCTCGTCGGAGGGCGTCGCCGGGACGGGCCGTCAGAACGCGTCGTCCACGGCCGCGACCGCGAGATCCGGGTGGTCGGAGAACAGCCCGTCCATGCCGGCCTCCACGAAGGCCCTGATCTCACCGGCCAGATCGCCGTGCTCCCGGGGGTCGGCGCTCGAGCGGTGCTCGGCCGGCAGGAAGAAGTTCTCCGCCCGGAAGGTCCAGCCGTGGACCTCCAGGCCCGCGGCGTGGGCGTCGGCGATGACGGCCGTCGGCTCGCCGAGGGTGTCGTCGGCCTCCCGCGGGATCATGACGTCCTTGCAGGCGCCGAGGATGTCGGCGTAGGACGCGATCTCCGCCAGGCCCTGCGCCGTGGTGAGGTCCGCGTACGTGCGCGGGTCACTCGCGGCGACGAGGTCGAACGGCGCGCCCGAGCAGTTGACCAGCTGGGCGAGACGCACGTCGGTCATCCCGTCGAGCTCGCGCAGGTTGGCCGTCTCGAAGCTCTGCAGGACCACCGGGTCGCCCTCGTCGCCGTACCCGTTGGTCTCGAGCACCTCGACCGCCCTCTCCTCCAGGGACAGGCCGATCGAGTCGGAGTACGTGGGGTGCTTGAGCTCGGGCGCGATCCCCATCGGCTCGCCGTCGCACGTGCGCGAGCGGCGGGCCAGGTCCACGACCTCCTCGAAGGTCGGGACCGGGTACAGGCCGTCGAACACGGTGTTGCCGGGCCGCAGCTCCGGGATGCGCTCCTCCGCGCGCAGGGTGCGCAGCTCGGCCAGCGTGAAGTCCTCGGTGAACCAGCCGGTGACCTCGGCGCCGTCGATCACCTTGGTGGTGCGCCGCTCGGCGAACTCCGGGCGGTCCTCGACGTCGGTGGTCCCGCCGATCTCGTTCTCGTGCCGTGCCACGAGCTCACCGTCCTTGGTGGGGACGAGGTCGGGCTCGATGTGGTCGGCGCACTGCGTCATGGCCAGCTGGTAGGAGGCCAGCGTGTGCTCGGGCCGGTACCCGGAGGCGCCGCGGTGACCGATCACCTCGGTGCCCGTCCCGGCCCCGGGCTCGAGGCGCTCGCGGTCCAGCACGATGAGCTCGGTGTCGTCCGGGGTGCCGGGGTAGCGGGCGTCGTTGCCCGGGTAGTTGTTGTCGGTGCCGACCAGCAGGCGGCCGTCCCGCAGCTGCAGGAGCACCTCGACCGACTGCTGGGGCAAGGAGAACTGCTCGCCCACGCCGTAGGCGCCGGGGGAGGCCCCGGTGCCGATGCCGACCGGGTTGTCGATGGCCAGCAGGTCGGCGACCAGCTTCTTCTCGAGGTGCCCGGAGTCCTCCGTGCGGCGGAGGTCGACGGCGTAGACGCGCTTGGTGACCGCCGCGGCGCCGTCGAAGTCGTCGCGCTCGAGGATCAGGAGCCGGTTCTGACCCGTCAGGAACGCGTCGCCCACGAGGTTGGCGTCGGTGTCCGTCTCGTAGTCCCACGAGCGGCCGGTGTACTCCCGCGTCCTCGTGTCGAACTCGAGGACCAGCCGGCGGCGCGGATCGTCGTCGTCGGCGAGGGCGCCCTCCAGGATCGGGTAGAGGTAGCGGCCGTTCTTCGAGCCCGCCATGGCTTCGAAGCCCTTGCTGGCGCCGACGGCGGGCCGCTCCCCGTCCTCGAGGCCGGGGTTCTGCGGCGACCGGAGCGTCCCCTCCCCGCCGTCACGGACGTCGGCGAGCGGGACGGGCTCCTCGAGCACCACGCCCTCGGCGTCCACGTGCAGCAGGAAGGGGCCGAACTCCTCGCCGATCCAGAAGGTGCCGTCCGGCTGGCGGACCACGGACTCGACGTCGAAGTCGTTGCCGGTCAGCAGCCGCTCCTCGGTGTCCTCGTGCACCAGGGGGAAGGGGATCCGGTGGTGCGGATCGCGCAGGGACACGAAGTCCTGGACCTCGATGTCCCCGTCCCCGCCCTCGGCGGTCTCCCACTGCGGGGCGATGCGGTAGAGCCGCAGCAGGAAGTCGGCGGAGTTCTCCTGGTTGCCGAAGCCGTTGTCCGGCATGGCCCAGAAGGTGCCGTCACCGTTGTCGACCATGGCGGAGAACCCGGGGATCACCTGGCCGTCGAAGGGCCCGGTGCGGCCGTTCGCCGGTGTGGCGTCCGCCCCGGACGGCGGGCCCTCGGCGAGGTGGTCGGCGGAGAGGGTGGCGCGCTGCTCGAGCACGGGCGCGCCGGCGGGCCCTCGGCCCGGGTCGCCGTTGTGGGCCACCGCCCCCGGCGTGGTCGTGAAGAAGACGGCCGCGGCCAGCGCGGCGGCTGCTGAGACTCTGCGCATGCGCCGAGCGTAGGTCCGGGGCGTGGCCGGCCGGTGGCGTCCGGGGAACATGACGGCGAACGACGCCGCGCCGGACGTTCACCGACCGGGCTGTGACCTGCGGTTCCGTGCCGGGGTCGGGGTGCGGCGGGAGGGCCGCCGGTGCGGGGCGGGCGAGGTCAGAGCTGCGGCACGCACTCCCCGGAGCCCAGCTCCGCCAGGCCGGCCCGGTCCCCGGCGGAGAGCACCGTGGCCCCGCCCGCCGGGTGCATCATCTGCGCGGGGTCCTCGACGTGGGCGAGCCCCACCACGTGCGCCAGCTCGTGGATGATGGTCGCGCGGACGTGGGCCGCTCCGTCCGGGTGGTCCAGCACCTGCGCCAGGCCGGGGGCGTCGAGGGCGACCTGACCGGTGACGTAGACGAACGGCCGCCCGGCCGCCTGCCGGGCCGTGCTGCCCTCGAGGCCCACGACGTTCCCGGCCAGACCCGGCACCTCGGTCTCGTCGGACCACGCGACGAGCACGGGCGCCCACTGCCGGCCGTACCGGTCCGGCTGATAGGGCGCCCGCTGCTCGGTGGGCGCCTCCGTCGTCGTCCCGGCGGAGACGAACCGCAGGCCCGTGGCCGCGGAGATCTCGGCGACGGCCTCCTCGACGAGCTGCCCGCCGCCCGGCGGGGCCCCGTCCGGGCGCACGACGTAGCGCACCGGCCGGCACGGGTCGTAGGCGACCATCGGCTGGGCGGGATCCGGGGAGTCCATGAAGCGGTAGCCGCCGGCGTCCTCGACCGCCGGGGGCGTGCCGAGCGGCGCCGGGGCGGCCCCGCCCCCGGGCGGGGGCGCCGACGCGTTCGGCAGATAGGGGCGGATGACCGGCAGCGCGTAGTCCTGGAACAGTCCGGGCGTGAACCACAGCATGAGCAGCACCACGACGCCCACGGCCGGCGTCGCGCCCCACGCCCTGCAGCGACTCCCGGGCACCGTCGCCCAGCGGCGAGCGGACCCCCGGGTGGTCCGGGCGGCACGCCGGGCCCGGCGCCGTCGTCTGCCCGGGCTCAGCAGGGCCTGCCGCTGCTGCTCCAGCGCGTCGTCGAGCACCCACTGCGGAGTCCGTCCGCTCGGGGACCTCTTGAGGCGCGGGGCGGCGGTGCGTTCGTCGCGAGTCGGGGGCGACGCTCCCCGGTGCGGCGTGGTGCCACCGGGCTGGTGCATGGTTCCTGGCTTCTGTGCTGGATCGGGCGGTCGCGCAGGTCGTACTGAAGTGTACGAAAGCAAACACGGCGGATCACCGTCCGTCTCCTCTGTGACGGGAGATCCGTCGTCCACTCTCCTGCCGACACCGGTCCGACGCCGATGCCGCGGCCCGGGCGCGCGCTCGGCCTCCTCGGGGACCACCTCCGACAGCCGACGACGACGGCTGTCCCCCGAGGCGCCCACAGAAGAAGATGCTCCGTGCACTGCCTTGTTGCCTGGATGTAGGAGTTGGCCGCGCTCGGCGGAGGGCGTGGTGGAACTGCGGCTTCCCCGAGGCAGATCTGTGGCCTGACGGTGGAACGGCGCTCCGTAGCTTGGGAGACAACAGATCGCCGCAGCGCACCACCGAACGAAGGGCTCCTCCCATGACCGCCATCGCCGCCGCCACCGTCTCCCGCCCCCGCCGCTACCGGGTCCTCGTCCCCCTGGCCGGCCTCGCCGCCGCCGCCGCGCTCGCGGTGGGCTCCGGCGCGGACTTCACCTCCAGCTCGGTGAACTCCGCCAACGCGTTCACCACCGGCACGCTGACCCAGACCAACTCCAAGGCCAACAGCGCGGTGTTCAACCTGAACAACATGAAGCCTGGCGACACCCTCAACGGCTCGGTGACGATCACCAACTCCGGCACCCTGGCGGCCGGCTTCAAGCTCACCGAGACCGCGACCAACGGCTTCACCACCAAGTCCAACCTCAAGCTCACGATCACCGAGTCCGGCTCCACCGTGCCGGTGTGGACCGGCACTTTCGGTGAGCTCGCCGCCGCCGGCCCACTGGCGCTGGGCGACTGGGCCCCGGGCCAGGCCAAGACGTTCGTCTTCAGCGTCACGCTGGCCCAGGCCGCCGACAACACGGAGCAGGGCAAGACCGCCACCGCCACCTACAGCTGGGACGCGGTGCAGGCTGCGGGCACCACCACCAACCAGTGATCCATCCGGCGGGGCCGGTCCTGACGGACCGGCCCCGCCGTCTCTGCTCGGAACGACCGCGGGCGTGCGCCCGCAGCAGGAGGACGCCGTGCGTGCTGCGCGGACCGTGGCCCGGGCCGTCTCCCGGGTGGTGCTGAACCTGGCCGCCCTCGCGGTGCTGGCCCTGGCGCTGGCCATGCTCGTGCCCGGTGCGCTGGGCTACGAGCGCTACGTCATCACCGGTGCCTCGATGTCCGGGACCTTCGAGAAGGGCACCCTGGCCATCGAGAGCCCGGTGCCGGTGGCGGACCTCGCGGTCGGCGACGTCATCACCTATCTGCCGCCACCGGACTCCGGGCTCACCGAGCTGGTCACCCACCGCGTCCTCTCCGTCGAGGCCTCCGAGACCGGTCCCGTCTTCCGGACCCAGGGCGACGCCAACGCCGATCCCGACCCGTGGACCTTCCAGCTGCCCGGACCCACCCAGGCCCGCCTGGACCACGCCGTTCCCCACCTGGGCTGGGCGTTCATCGCCCTGTCCGACCCGCAGGTCCGCCAGCTCGTCATCGGCGTGCCGGCCGGGCTCATCGCCCTCCGCTGCGCGGTGGAGGTCGTCCAGGTCCTGCGCCGCCCCCGGTCCCGCACCGGGACTCCGCGGGAACGTACCGGGACTCCGCGGGAACGCGACGGCACTGCGCGGGAACGCGCTGAGAGCCCGCAGGGGAGTGGAGCTCCCGGCCGGAAGGCCGCGGCGCCGGCCTGACCGGGGCCGCACACGCCCCCCCGGGGAGGTGTTGCCGAACTGTGGGGCTGCGGGCGTCCTTTGTCACCGGCCTGTTGCCACCCGCTCTCTAGCGTGGGAACTGCCCGTCCGGACCTCGCCCACGCCGACCTCGACCCACGCCCCGGGAGCCACTGATCACCATGACCGCACGAACCGCTGCGACCGCTGCTCTCGTCGTCGTGCTCGGTCTGCTCCTGGGGCTCACCGGCACCGCCCAGTTCTCCACCGCGTCCTTCACGAGCCGCTCCGCCAACCCGCAGAGCACCGTCCGGGCCGCCGCCGACTGGACGCCCCCGAAGGTCGCGCTGACCGCCCCCGCGTCGACGGTGACCGGAACGGTCACGCTGAGTGCCACGGCCACTGACGCCGAGTCCGGGATCGCCGGAGTGGAGATCCAGTACCAGCCCTCCACCGGCGGGACCTGGGAGACCGTCTGCACCGTCACCGCGTCGCCCTACAGCTGCGCCTGGACCACCAGCACCGTGGCCGACGGCTCCTACGCGCTGCGGGCGGTGGCCACGGACAAGGCCGGCTACAGCGCCATCTCGAGCAGCGCGAGCTCGCTCGTGGCCAACAGCTCGACCGTGTTCCTCGCCGACCCCGGGGACGTGCTGCGCGGCTCGGTGCAGCTCACGGCCACGGTGGTCCACTCCGGCAGCACCGTTCCCGCCGTGCGCTTCGAGTACTTCGCGACCGGGGTGACCGGCGCCAAGTGGACCACGGCGTGCGCCGCGCAGACCGGCCAGTACTCCTGCTCGTGGAGCACCACGACCGTGTCCAGCGGCGACTACGACCTGCGGGCGGTGGCCGTGTCCGGCTCCGGGAACAGCGCCACGACCAGCTACTCCGCGATCCGAGCCGACGTCCTGATCGACAACACCGCGCCGACGCCCGTCACCATGACCGACCCCGGCTCACCGCTCAGCGGCACCCGCACCTTCGCCGCCACCGCCGCCGACGCGCACTCCGGGATCGGCCAGGTCGTCCTGCAGTACGCCTCCGCCGGCAGCACCAGCTATCAGCAGCTGTGCGTGATCACCGAGGAGCCCTACAGCTGCCGCTTCGACACCACGCGACTGGACAACGGCACGTACAGCTTCCGGGCGGTCGCCACCGACGCCGCCGGGAACACCACGACGTCGGCCGCGGTGACCAACCGCGCGGTCGACAACACCGTCTCCTCCGTCTCGCTCGAGGACCCGGGGGCCTACCTCAGCGGTGTCAAGACGCTGACCGCCGTCGCCAACTCCACCGCGGGCGTCCAGTCCCTGCAGATCCAGTACGCGCGGACCGGGAGCAGCACCTTCACCACGATCTGCACCGACACCACCGCCCCCTACACCTGCGACTGGACCACCACCGGCGTGACCGACGGGTCCTACGACCTGCGCGCCGTGCTCAAGGACGCCCAGAACCGGGAGACCGTCTCCGCCCTCGTCACCGCCCGGCAGGTGGACAACGCTCCGCTGCGCGGCGCCGACGTGCAGACCGCCAACGGCAGCACCACGGCCGGCCGGCTCGACGCCCGGGACAGCATCACCTACACGTACACGGGACAGATCGCCCCGTCCTCGGTCACGCCGGGCTGGGACGGCACCCAGGCAGTCCCGGTGGTCGTGACGCTCAACGGCACCAGCACGGGCTCCGTCCTCACCGTGGGCCGCACCGGCAGCGCTGTGAACCTCGGCTCGGTGAACCTGCGGCAGACCTACATCCGCAGCGGCCGGACCGCCACGTTCAACGCCACGATGACCATGAGCACGGTGGTCGTCAACGGGGTCACCCGCAGCACGGTCACCGTCACGCTGGGGGCGGCCACCAGCGGCAGCGGCAGCCTGCGCACCGTCTCCACGGGGGCCGCCATGGTGTGGACGCCCTCGGCTGCGGCCGTCGATCTGGCCGGCAAGCCCAGCTCGACGAGCCCGGTCACCGAGACCGGCGCCCTGGACCGGGAGTTCTGATGGCCGGGTCCGCCCCCCGCCGGGCCACCGCCGTGGCCGCGGCGCTGCTCGCCGCCGTCCTGGCCGCCCAGGCGGTGCTGATCCGGGACGAGGCCGCGTACCTGAGTGTGCTGCTCCTCGCCGGGGCCGTCCTGGGCACTGCGGCCACCGTGTGCCTCCGGATCCGCGGTTGCTTCACGGCACGCTTCGTCCTCGTGCTCGTGGCGGCGCTGACGCTGCTCGCGGAGGGGCTGCTGCTGACGCTCGGCCTGCCCGGGCTCGGTCGTGCGGCCGCCCGGACCGGCCTCACCGTGACGGCGGCCGCGGCGGTGCTGGGCGCCGTCGTCGTCCTGGTGGGCCTGCGGCCGAAACATGACGCCGATCAGCCGACCGGTCCATGAGCATGGATATGCTTTTGCAATGGCCCCCAGCATTCTCCTGGTGGAGGACGACGACGGCATCGCCCTCCCCCTGACCCGCGCCCTCGAGCGGGAGCAGTACGCCGTGGAGCGGGTGGGCACCGGTCGGGCCGCCCTCGTGAGTGCCGCCACCGGGCGGTTCCCGCTGGTCGTCCTCGACCTCGGGCTGCCGGACGGGGACGGACTGGACGTGTGCCGGCAGGCCCGGGAGGACGGCTACACCGGGGCCGTGCTCATCCTCACCGCCCGCGGCTCGGAGATCGACCGGGTGGTCGGCCTCGACGTGGGCGCCGACGACTACATGGCGAAGCCCTTCAGCCTGGCCGAGCTGCTGGCCCGCGTCCGGGCGCTGCTGCGCCGGCAGGCCGGTCCGCACACCGCCCCCGTCCCGCACACCGCGCCCGTGCCGCGGCCCGCCCAGGGACTGCGCGTGGACCCGCAGTCCCGGCAGGCCTTCGTGGCGGACACCGTCCTGCCGGTGACCGCCAAGGAGTTCGACGTCCTGGCGGAGCTCGACGGCGTCCGCGGGAACGTGGTCACGCGGGAGCACCTCATGGACCGCGTGTGGGACGAGAACTGGTTCGGCTCCACCAAGACCCTCGACGTCACCGTCGCCCGCCTGCGGCACAAGCTGGTGGACTCCGGCGCGCCCGCCCAGATCGTCACCGTGCGCGGGATCGGCTTCCGCCTCGAGGACGGCCCGCCGGATGCGTGACCGGCTGATCACGGTGCTCGTCGGGCTGACGCTCACCGTGATCGTCCTGTACGCGGTGCCCCGCGTCTACATGCTGGCCGACCGCGTGCAGACCAGCGCGGCACAGCAGACGGAGCGCTCCGCCGACCTCGTGGCCGCCGTGCTCACCGAGCGCTCGCGCACCGGCGGCACCGACGACGAGGACCTGACAGAGCTCGCGGGGGACGGCGAGCTGGTGGTCCACCGCGACGCCGCCGGCGGGGTGCTCGCCTCGACCGGGACCGCCGAGGCGCACGCCGCGGACATCGTCGAGATCCGACCCCTGCCGGACGGCACCACCGTGGAGCTGACCCGCACCGGCGCGTCCGTGAGCGAGCGCATCTCCGAGGCGGTGATGCCGCTGGTGGTCATCGGCCTCGTCCTGGTGGTCCTCGCCGCCGTGGCCGCCGTCCTGCTGGCCCGCCGGCTGGCGCAGCCCTTCCAGCGACTGGCCGAGGCAGCCCGTCGGCTGGGGGACGGGACCTTCACCCTGCCGCCGCTGGACTCCTCGCTGCCCGAGGCCCGGGCCATCGGCGCCGCCTTGCAGACCAGCTCGCGGCAGCTCGAGGCCCTGCTGCACCGCGAGCGGCAGTTCGCGGCCAACGCCTCCCACCAGCTGCGGACCCCGCTCACCGCCCTCCGTTTGGAACTCGAGGACCTCACCTACTGGCCCGAGACCGTCCCCGCGGTGTCCGACCAGCTCCACCGGGCGCTGCGCGAGCTGGACCGGCTCAGCGGGACGGTGACCGAGCTGCTGGAGCACTCCCGAGGCCGCCGCCTGGAGCGTCCGGTGCCCGTGGACCTGGCCCTGCTCACCGCCGAGACCGCCGAGCGATGGGACCGTCAGGCCGGTGCCGAGGGCCGCACCGTCACCGCCATGTCTCCCCGTCCCGCCCGCATCCGCACCCACCCCGGGCAGCTGCAGCAGATCCTGGACGTGCTCGTCCACAACGCCCTGCGGCACGGCCGCGGCGCCGTCCGCGTGCGGGCCAGCGACGCGCGCACCCACTGGGCGATCACGGTCCAGGACGACGGTCCCCGGCCCGTCGACCAGCGCATCTTCGACCGCCACGTCAGCACCCGCGACGACGGCGAGGGCATCGGGCTGACCGTGGCCGCCGAACTGGCGGAGTCCCTCGGCGGCAGCCTGACCCTGGAGTCCACCCCGACCACCACGTTCCTGCTGCGGCTGCCCCAGCACGCGAGACCGGCGGCGGCCACCGCGTGAGCATCGGGACGAGACCCCCGGCCGCACGACCTCGCGGCCGAGCCGTTCCCAGGACGCGCTCACCTCGGTAGCGTTCGAGCATGGCCCTGGACCTCTACGCAGGCATCTCCGTCGGTGACTACGCGCGCGCCCTGGACTGGTACGAACGCCTCCTGGGCGCACCGCCCGACCTGATCGCCGGCCCCACCGAAGCGGTGTGGGACCTGGCCGAGCACCGCTCCGTGTTCATCGTGCACCGGCCCGAGCACGCCGGTCACTCCCGGCACACGATCTTCGTCGGCGCCGTCCCCGAGCTGGAGGCCTGGGTCGCCCGGATCGCCGACCGGGGGATCGAGCCCGCCGAGTGGGAGGACTACCCCGACGGGATGCGGGAAGCGCTGTTCCGGGACCCGGAGGGCAACGAGATCTGGTTCGGCGGAGCGCCGACAGGTGCCGAGAACGCGGCGTGACGACCGGCCGAGAACCCAGGAGACCGCATGAGCGAGATCTGGCCCGTGGTCCACGCCGAGCGCCGGGCGCTGATCCGGGACCTGGGGAATCTCGAGCCGCAGCAGTGGGTCACCCCCTCGCTGTGCCCCGGCTGGGACGTCCACGACGTCCTGGCCCACCTCGTCGACGACGCGAGGACCACGCGCCTGGGCTTCCTCCGCCGCCTCGCGGCCGCCGGCTTCGACTTCGACCGCTGCAACGCCCGGGGCATCGCACGGGAGCGCCGAGCGGATCCCCGGGAGACGCTCGCCGCGTTCCGCGCGGTGAGCGGCCGCACGACGAGCGCGCCGGCGCCCCCCGCCACCCGGCTGGTGGAGGCGTTCGTGCACGGGGAGGACATCCGGCGCCCGCTCTCGCTCACCCACGTCTGTCCGGCCGGGCCGGTCGGCGAGGCCCTGCGCCATCAACTGAAGACCAGTGTGAAGCTCGGCGGCGGCAAGGAGCGGGCAGCGGGACTGCGGCTCGTGGCCACCGACGCCGACCTCGACACCGGGACGGGTCCGCAGGTGCACGGCCGCGCCCTCGCGCTGCTGCTGGCGGTGTCCGGGCGCCCGGTCGGCCCGGAGGAGCTCGCCGGCCCGGGAGCGGCAGCACTCGCGCGCTGAGCGCCGGTGCTGCAGCACCCACGCCAGGACGACGGCGCGGCGACGGCCCGG
>NZ_BAAGPL010000023.1:0-6043 GCF_054784195.1 Kocuria himachalensis | reverse complement strand
GGCCGTCGCCGCGCCGGTGGATGCTCGTACGGATGTCAGTGCTGTCGCAGGGGGCGTCCCAGGATCCCGGTGGAGACCGCGAAGTACCCGGCCGCCGCGAACAGCAGCGTGGCCCATCCGTAGGCCTGGGACCCGAGGGCCAGGACGGCGCCGTTGGCGACGAACAGCATGACGGCCGCGACCGTCAGCCACTGCGCCACCTGATTTCCGCGAACTTCTCGAACCCCTGCCACTGTCATCCCCTTCGTCGATCCCCTCCCGCCTGCGACCGCAGCCGGGATGAGGCCAAGTTAGGTGCCGCCCGGGACATATGTCAGTCGACTTAAGTCCAGACCTCACGGGAGGCTCCGCAAACATCGGGCCTGGTCAGGGGCGACAGGCGAACATGACGAAAGATGGCGCGGCCGACCCCGGCGGAGAGTGCCGACAGGAGAAGGGGCGGGAACGTGGTGTGCACGTCCCCGCCCCCGGGTCCTTGAGGTGCGCGCTCCCGGCTACGGCGCCGCGGGGGCCGCCCCGGCGTCGGCGCCGGTGACGCCCTGCTGGGCGGCCGCGCCGGCGCCCGCCTCGCCGGTGTCGGTCTGACCGGTGTCGGTCTGTTCGGTGTCCGACTGCTGGTCGCCTGTGTCCGGGAGCGTGCCGTCGGACGTGGTGCCGTCCTCGGTCACCGCTCCGCTCGTGGGGGCGACGTCGCCCGGAGCGACCCCACCGGGGGGCACGGTGACCTCCGCGGTCGGGGCGGTCCCCTCAGCGGGGGCGATCTCGCCGGTGCCAGCGGCCGGGTCCTCGACCGGGACGGGGGTGACGTCGCTGCGCACGGACACCGACTCGCTGCCGGTCACGGTGCGCTGGATCGTGCCCGTGCCGCCGGAGAGCTCGGTGCCGGTGAGTGCCTGGATGCCGAAGACGGCCCCGACCGCGAGGCCGAGGACGGCGCCGGTGCTCACCAGGATGGGCTTCAACCGGGGGCGCAGGGTGCTCCAGCGGCCGCCGTCGGCCAGTGCGGTGCTGCCGTCGGACCCGGAGGCGTCCATCCCGGGGCGCGCGAGCACGCGCTGGGCCACGGTGGAGTGCACCTTCTTCAGGCCGCGGCGGCTCTTCTCGAGGGAGGCCGAGTAGAGGACGATGGCGACACCGGAGACGATGCTGGTCAGCGCGGCGCCGAGAACGGTGCCGACGACGCTGAGGTGACCGCCGATCACGGACATGGTCGCGGCGGTGGCGGCGCCGGCGAGCAGGCCCGGGATGTTGAGGGCAGGGCTCTTCTTCTCGGCCTGCTCCTCGGCCCGGGGATGGTCGTCGGGCGTGGGGGTGTCGGTGCGTGGTTTTTCCAGAGTCATGCTGTCCTGTTCCGATTCCGGGGAAGGGGTGCTGGTCCCCGCGACGATGCTCGGGCCAGCCTTTCCCATTATCCGGACTGACCCGGGAAAGCCCAGGCCGAGTGGGAACTTTCACATCGCGCGGTCCTGCGGGGCGCAACGTGGGGTCAAAGGACCAGGTCAGCGCCCGGTTCGCCTCGTGGGCCCGGTCCGCCGGGCGTCTGCGGGGAGCGTCGTGGGGTGGCCGTCGTCGTGGTCGGGCCCAGGTGCCGCCGCCCGTACGCCTTGCCGGCCTGGACGACGGCGACCAGGAGCACCAGCAGCAGTCCGGCGCTGGCGACCGGTACCGCGTCGACGGGCAGGGTGTAGGCCATTCCGGCGCGGGCGACGGCCCCGATCAGGAAGGCGGCCCCCCAACCCGCGGTCATCGCCCGGAAGATCCGGCGGAACCCCGGGTTGTGCTGCCAGTCGTGCTTCCACCGATCGGCGGCCTCGACGGGCATCAGGGCCACGGTGGCGTCGAACAGCACGGACCGGCCTCCGGCGAGGCTCACCAGCAACCACGTGCCCAGCAGTGCGGTGAGCCAGCCGCCCAGGGCCATCAGCAGCCGGGCGTCGGCCGTGATCAGTCCCACGGCGGTGTTGAGGACCAGCACGGACAGGGTGAAGGCCCCGAGCCGGTCCAGCCGGCGGGTGCGGGCCGCGGTGACGAGCACGCGCAGCAGCGGGGCGAGCCCGCCGAGCACCAGCGCCACCCAGGGATCCGCCCCGGCCAGCCGCAGCCCGTAGTACAGGGCGAAGGGCAGGACCAGGCCCGCGCCCAGCAGTCCCGCCAGCGGATGACGCCGGCAGCTCGTCCGCCGCACGCCCTGCGCCGTGCCGCCGGCCGAGGCCCGGGGTGGAGCCGGGTTCCTGTCCGGCGGCTTCCCCGCGGGCGGAACGGTCGGCCGTGGGTCGGGATCCGGGACGCTCACAGCGGTCTCCTCAGGGTGTCTTCCGGGTCGCGAGCCCGACCAGGGCGACGAGCTCGCGGGTGTAGGTGTCCAGGTCGAAGTCCGGGTCGGTGACCAGCCGCCCGGAGGCGGTGTCGATCGCCCCGCGGACGAGGATCGCCAGGGCATGGGCGTCGAAGTCCCGGAACGTCCCGGCCTCCTGCCCGTCGCGCAGCAGGTGCTCCAGGTGGGCCAGCACCGGGTCGGCCCCGGACGGGGCGAACCGGTGGGCGCCGTCCGGGGCCCGCAGGTTCATCACGATCTCGGTGACCGCCCGGATGTCGGCCGGATGCTCCCCCAGGAAGGCCAGGTTCGCCTCCACGTACCCGGTCAGCACCGCCGACGGATCGGTCTCGGCGTCCGTGCGGGCCGCGATGGCGGCCCCCGCGCGGAGGTAGACGTCGGCCACCACCTGGGCCAGCAGCTCGTCCTTGGAGACGAAGTAGTAGGAGACCACCCCCTTGCTCACGCCGGCACGGCGGGCGATCTCGGCCAGGGAGGCCCGCCCGTACCCGGACTCGGCGATGGCCTCGATCGCGCACCTCAGGATCTGGGCCCGGCGGGCCGTCTCCGTGAAGGTGGGGGAGCCGCTCGGCACCTCTCTTGACCGCATGGTCAAAAGATAGGCCCTGCGGTCAATATGGGGAAGGGGGTGCGGAGTGTTACGGACCGCGGGCGGGTCGGCGGCTCGTCACACCCCGGCAGAGGGGAGCGCGGACGTGCCGAGCACGGTCATCATGGAGGCGTGAGGTCTACCGGCCTGACGCATCCGTGGTGAAGGGCCGACAGCAGGAGGAACTCATGATCACGAACGTGGCGGCGGCGGTGCTGTACGTGGGGGACCAGGAGGAGGCGCTGGCGTTCTACCGGGACACCTTGGGGTTCGACGTCGTGACGGACTCCGACATGGGCGGGGGCGCACGCTGGATCGAGGTCAGGCCCCCGGGCGCCCGGACGTCGATCGCCCTGTCGCCGGCCGCGGCCTTCGGCAAGGCCCCCGGCGAAGGCGCCCACCTGACCTTCACCGCCGACGACGTCGCGGCGACCGTGGCGGAGCTGCGCGCGAGGGGCGCCACGGTGTCCGACCCGGTCAGGGAGCCGTGGGGGACCTACGCCACCGTTGACGCGCCGGACGGACACCACCTTCAGTTCCACGAACGTCCGGGCCGCTGACGGCCGCTGCCGGCTCGACCCGGAGGCGGTTGCGTCGCGCTGCCCCGGCCAGTCGCTCTTCCCGTCCCGGGTCGGAGGGGGTCCGCCGTGCGCGCTCGGCCGCGACGAGTCGGTCTCGGTGTTCCCTCAGGACGATCTCCGGTGTGATGGGTGTGATGAGTGACATCGTCAAGCCTCCTGCGGGGATTCGGGGTGCTCAGCGCGCCGTGCACCTCCTTCAGTTCGATCCGGGCTCATCCGACGAGGACGAGCACGAGGACGCCGACCCCGAGGGTGAGGTCGAGCGCGCCGCACCACTCGGACAGCGACCGCGAGACCACCGCGTGGCGGTGCCAGTGCACGGCATCCCATGCGGCGTGGCCGATCAGGCCGGCCGCGATCAGCATGCGCCCGCCCTCCGGGGAGAGCCAGAGCGCACCGAGTCCGAGCGCCATGAAACCGACGGCGGCGAACGGCTGCCAGCGACAGGGCCCGGGCCGCGAGAAGGCTCCCCGGACAGCGCCGACAGCGATGGCGCCCACCACGATCGCGGTCATCGCGGCCAGCTCGACGGCCGGCCCTGACGAGACGAGCCGGGCCGTGACCACGACGACGACCAGGACGCCGAGCACCGGCCAGGACCAGCGGGGACGGACGAGCACCGCAATGACCACGTACGCCGTCGTCGCCAGCACCAGCACCAGGAGCACGGCCGTGATGCTGTCAGGGTCGTCCGTGGCGAGGTTGAACGCGGCGAACGCCAGGCCGAGGATCGCCGGCCACCGACGCGCGAGCGCCCGGACGAGTCGAGGCGCCGGCGATGTCGACGCCGGGGACGAGAGGGTGGCGGACGGAGAGCGGTGATTCATGCCCTGAGGGTAGGACCGGCCGGACGTCACGCTGCGGGCTCCTCCTCCGCTGCGTCCGGAATCCTGGGATACTCGTCCCACGGCGGGTGACAGGGGAACCTGATGGCTAATCGTGCCACGGCGGTGATCGCCTACGACGGGGCGGAGCTGCTCGACATCGCCTGCATCACCACGCCCCTGGCCCTGGCCAACGTGATCGGCGGACCGCGCGACCCCTACCGGGTGCAGGTGCTGAGCCTGCACGCGGCCCCGATCCGCTGCGAGACCGGTCTGATCCTGCAGGCCGACGGCGCTCTCGAGCACGTGCTCGGACCGGTCGACACGCTGATCGTGACCGGCGGCCTCGGCCACCAGCGGGCCGCCGACGCCGAGCCCCTCCTGCGGCACGTGCGGCGCCTCGCCGCGACGAGCCGGCGAGTGGCCTCCGTGTGCACCGGCGCGAGCATCCTGGCCGCCGCCGGGCTGCTCGACGGGCGGCGCGCCACCACGCACTGGTGCTTCGCCGCCGACCTCGCCCGCCGCTATCCGCGGGTCGAGGTCGATCCGGACCCGATCTTCATCCGCGACGGGCGGATCGCCACCGCGGCCGGGGTCACCAGCGCCCTGGACCTCACCCTGTCCTTCATCGAGGACGACCACGGCGTGCCGCTGGCCCGGCAGGTGGCCCGCAACCTCGTGACCTACCTGCAGCGACCGGGCAATCAGGCCCAGATGAGCCTGTTCACCGCCGCCGGGGAGGGCAACGACGTGGTGCAGACGGCGATCGGGTTCATCACCACCCATCTGGACGCGGACCTGTCCACCGCTGCCGTCGCCGGCCACGTCGGGGTCAGCCCCCGCCACCTCACCCGGCTCTTCGACACGCACCTCGGCCGGCCACCGGCCCGGTTCGTGCGGCAGGCCAGGACCGACGCGGCCGCCCGCCTGCTGGAGTCCAGCACGCTGCCGGTCTCGGAGATCGCCCGGCGGTGCGGGTTCGGGTCCGCCGAGGCCCTGCGGCAGAGCTTCGTGGGCCAGTACGCGATCTCGCCCACCGAGCACCGGGCCCGCTTCAGCCGCACGCCCCGTCCCACGTCGGCACCGTGACCCTGTGGACCCGGTCCCGTCGGCCGGCGGTGCACCCCGGCTCCGGTCCGCCGTCGGGTGCGACATCTTCGGTGGCCGGGTAACGATCCGGGGCGGGGCGGTAGGCCTGCCGCAGGGGCAGGCCTACGCTGAGGAGAGCGGTCCGTCCGGAGTCTCCCGAGTTCGCGCACGTGGTCCGCAGGGCCGGGACCGGTCCGCCTCGTCCTCGATCCCGGCGCCCGCAGGGGCCCCCAGGGCCGCCTTCCCGGAGAGGGACGGCGCAGGGGATCGACAACGTCGTCCACGACACAGCACCTGAAGCACCGCCTCCGTGACGGAGTGACCTCGCGAGAGCTGTTCTCCGCCGACCGGGAAGAGAACGCAGATGTCATCACCCACACGCCACACGCTCGCCGCCGCCACGGCGGCGGCGCTCCTCCTCGGGACCAGCGGCGGCTCCGGCGGCGTCCCGTCCTCCGCGACCGCAGCCGCGGACACCCCCGCCCCCTCCGCCCTGGAGGCCTGTGTGGCCGACGTCGACGACGTCGTCACCCGGGAACCCTCCTCGCAGATGGACGAGGCGCTGCCGGAGGAGCAGGCGGCGAGGCTGGACGCCGCCGCCCGGGCCTCGTTCGAGCAGGTCCCC
>NZ_BAAGPL010000022.1:0-18201 GCF_054784195.1 Kocuria himachalensis | reverse complement strand
CGAACACCACATCGGCGCCTTCCACGACTGGATCACCGACAAGATCGGCGACGTCGTCCCCGCGCAGCGCTAGTCCTGCTCTGAAGAACGGGGCCCCTGCACAGCGAGGCGGAGAGCCGGACGCCGGCGTCGACGACTGACGGGATCAGGATTCGACGCCGGCACCGGCCCCTCCACGCGTGAAGCGTCTGGAAAACCAGGACGCGTACCTGCACAATCAAATCACCGAGATTCCGGACAGCGCGAAAGCGGACTCTGCTCCCTGTGACCCGTGGGATGGACTGCCCGTCACCACATCCTCGAGCGGTGTCCGCCGGCTCTCTGCCTATGACGTCTCATCCTCATATATTCCCTGGAAGGGATCATGATGAGTACTGAAAATCTTCAACCAAGCGGATCGTCGGACGTGAACGCCCCGGCCTGTCCCGTCGACGACACGACGCACCTCCACGAGGCGGAGGCCGAGGAGACGCAGATCCTCGGCGAGCTCAGGGAGGGGGTCCAGGAACGGCGCCGCTCGCTCCGGGAGGAGCTCGGGGGCCTGGACAAGGTGATCATCGGCGTGACCGGCGCCCTGGTCATCGCCTTCGTGGTCTGGGGCTTCGTGGCCACCGAGAACCTCTCCACCGTCTCGACCGCGGCGCTGGGCTGGGTCCTGGAGAACACCGGGTGGATCTTCGTGCTGCTGTCCTCCCTGTTCGTCGCCTACGTCCTGTGGCTGGCCCTGGGACGGTTCGGCAACATCCCGCTGGGCAAGGACGGTGAACGGCCCGAGTTCAGGACCGTCTCGTGGATCTCCATGATGTTCGCCTGCGGCATGGGCATCGGCCTGATGTTCTACGGCGTCGCCGAGCCCCTCTTCTACTACATCTCCCCGCCGCCGGCCACGGTGGATGCCAGCACGGCCGAGGCCGTCGAGACGGCCATGGCCACGTCGCTGTTCCACTGGACGCTGCACCCCTGGGCCATGTACGCGGTGCTCGGCATCGCCATCGCCTACGGCACCTTCCGTCTGGGCCGCAAGAACCTGCTCTCCGAGGCGTTCGTGTCCGTCTTCGGGCGGCGGGCGGTCGACGGAGTCGGCGGCAAGATCATCAACATCCTGGCCATCTTCGCCACCCTCTTCGGCTCCGCGGCCTCGCTCGGCCTCGGCGCCCTGCAGATCGGCAGCGGCCTGCAGTTCAACGGCGTCGTGGGCGAGCTGGCCACCCCGCTGCTCGTGCTGATCATCGCGGTGCTCACCTTCTGCTTCGTCGCTTCCGCGGTGTCCGGGATCGAGCGCGGCATCCAGTTCCTGGCCAACACCAACATGGTGCTCGCAGTGGTCATGGCCCTCATCGTCTTCGTCGTGGGCCCCACCCTCTTCATCCTCAATCTCATCCCCAATGCCATCGGCTCCTACCTCCAGCAGCTGCCGGAGATGGCCGCCCGCACGGAGGCCTCCGGCGGTGAGGAGATGCGCGCCTGGCTCTCCAGCTGGACGATCTTCTACTGGGCCTGGTGGATCTCCTGGACGCCGTTCGTGGGCATGTTCATCGCCCGCATCAGCCGCGGTCGCACCATCCGCCAGTTCGTCACCGGGGTGCTGCTGGTGCCCTCCGTGGTGTCCCTGCTGTGGTTCGCCGTCTTCGGCGGCACCGCCATCCACATCCAGCGGGCCGCGAACGCGACGCCCGATCCCAACGACGGCATCGCCACGGTCGTCGACGGCGTCCCCACCATCTCCTTCGACGGCGCGATCTATGACATGTTCAGCAACCTCGGCGCTCCGCAGGCGCTGACCATCGGCCTGGCAATCCTGGCCATGGTGCTCACCGCCATCTTCTTCGTCACAGGCGCCGACTCGGCCTCCATCGTGATGGGCTCGCTCAGCTCCCGCGGCAGCCTCGAGCCGTCCAAGCCCATCGTGATCTTCTGGGGCGTGCTGATGGGCGCGGTCGCGGCCGTCATGCTCCTGGCCGGCGGGGACACCCCCGCGGAGGCGCTGGGCGGTCTGCAGCGGCTCACCATCGTCGCCGCACTGCCGTTCGTCCTCGTGATGTTCATCCTGTGCATCGCCCTGACCCGCGACCTGCGCGCGGACCCGATGTGGTTGCGCCAGCGGCTGTCGGACTCCGTGATGCGCCGCGCCATCCGCACCGCCGTGGACCAGTACGGGCACCAGAAGTTCACCCTGGTCACCCAGGAGAGCACGGACCCGCCCACAGCCCAGTTCCAGGCCGTGGACGCCACTGCCGCCGGTCAGCCGATCTACGCCCGGGAGAACGGCCAGGAGAACGGCCAGGTCCGCAAGAAGGGGGCGAGCCGCTCGTAACGACACGCCGTGCTGGGCCGGGGCAGGCCCCGGCCCAGCACGCAGGTCATCGGGCAGCCACCCACCGGGACCGGCCGTCCTCGGACGAAGCGGACGAAGCGGACGGAGTGCGAGGATGACGACTGACTACCATGGGGTCATGTCCCCACAAGCCCCCAGACCCTCATCCACTTCCGACGCCGCAACGGAGCAGCCCAGCTCGGACGGGGTGACCCCGGGCGGTGTCCAGTCCGTCGACCGCGCCATCACCGTGCTGGAGGTCCTCGCCCGGACCGGTGGGTCCACGGTGACCGAGGTGGCCGCGGAGCTGGGGGTGCACAAGTCCACTGCTTCACGGCTGCTCGGCGCCCTGGAGACCCGGGGTCTGGTGCACCACCCGAGCGACGGGAGCCCGTATCAGCTCGGTTTCGGCATCCTGCGGCTGGCGCACGCGATCCCCGGCCGGCTGAGCGTGGTGGCCGAGGCCCGCGACGAGGTCCGTGGCCTGGCCCGGGCCCACTCCGAGACGGTCAACCTGGCGGTCCTCCGCGAAGGTCACGCCGTCAACGTGGACCAGGAGATGGGGCCCAACTCGGTCGCGACCCACGACTGGATCGGCAGCCTGACCCCCCTGCACGCCACGTCCAGCGGGAAGGTGCTGCTGGCGGGGCTGCCGTCCGACGAGAGGGCCCACGTCCTCCGCGACCAGGGCATGCCGGCCCTCACCGCGCGCACGATCACGTCGAAGAAGCAGCTGGAACGGCAGCTGATCGAGGTGGCCGCCCGGGGCTACGCCACCGTGTGCGAGGAGTTCGAGATCGGGCTGAACTCCGTCGCCGTGCCCGTGCGCGACCACCTCGGCACGGTCATCGCCTCGATCAGCGTCTCGGGGCCGGCGTTCCGGTTCACGGAGCAGCACATGACCGACATCGTCGAGAACCTCAAGCAGGCCGGGCTGAGGGTCAGCCGGCGCATGGGATACGCACCCCTCGACGACTCCGAGTAGGAGGTTCCGCGCCGCGTCGCCCCTGGCGCAGTGCGGTCCACCACACGCGGATCCGCGTGCGCTGACCAGCAGCGACCGGCTGAGCCGCGGCGCGCCCCCGGACCTGCCGAACGCCCCTCTGCTCTGCGCCGCCGGGGAGGCCGGGCCGCCGCTGCGGCAACGACCCCAGGACCTCCCGGAGACCGCCGCACGACGACCGGCAAGCTCGGGGCAAACCCATGAGGTCGGGCGCTCAGGGCGTTCGGGCGATCACGCGCGGAAGGAGGCGATCATCGCCTCGACCTGCCGGTGCTGCTCCGACCCGGCGTACTCCTGGGCGGCCTCGAGCGTGGGGAAGTCGTGGACGGAGCTGAAGATCACCGTCCGGTAGGTGATGCCGTTGGGCGCGACCACCCCGGTCTCGACCAGCCCCAGGCCGTACATGACGTGCGGCAGCATCGCGGTGGGCGGAGGGGAGTCCGCATCGGTCAGGGAGGTCACGAGTCGCACCGCGTCCGGCCAGCCGTACGCGGTGCGCAGCTCGGGTGCGGCGGTCAGGTCCATGGCCACGGAGCGCACCACGAACTCCCCGCTGCTGGACAGGGGCACGCGCCCCGGGACGTCCCCGAGGTGGGCCACCGGCGGCATCGAGCAGTCGGGGCCGCACTCGGCGCCCCATGCGATGAGGACCGACAGGTGGCCGACGGGCGCACCGTCCGGCCCGAGCACCGTCACCGTGCCGCCGACGTCCGAGAACTCCCCGTCCACGCTCCAGGTCGCGGGCAGCTCGAAGGCGAAGGCCGCGTCGGCGGCCGTGCCCGAGTACGTCACGAGCTCCACGGGAGCGGAGGACGGACTCGCGGTGGGACTCGCTGTGGGAGTGCCCGTGGAGCCCCCGGTGGGGCCGGCGGTCGGACTCGTGGTCGGGTCGGTGGTCGGGCTCCCGGTAGTCGGCGAGGGGGAACCCGTGCCCGGTCCCGGCTCCGTCGGCGACTCCGCCACCGTGGTGGCCGGTGACGCGGCGGGGCTCGTGCCCTCCCCGGAGGGGACCTCGCCGGACGGGGTGCCGCAGGCGGCCAGGAGGAGCAGAGCCGCGGCGGCCGCGCCCAGCGCCCGGGTCGATCGTGACGTGGTCGGTGACATGTGGACGGCCCCCCGATCACGGAGCACCAGCGCGCGGGCGTCCGCCCGGCCCGGCCCCGAGGACTGCAATCTACGCCGACCGGTTCGCAGTCGGCAACGGTGGGAGGCGGGCACCCGAGGATCGTTGTGGAACTGCAGATCGCTGGGCGCTGTCGGAGAGGCTGGGTACGCTCGGAGCACGGCTCCGCTCCGGGGCCGCACCGGGGACAGGAGTGGGGCATGGACCTGAACGGCGCGAGGATCCTCGTGGTGGGGGCGACCGGCGTCCTGGGGCGGCGGCTGTGCGAACGGCTGAGCGAGCGCACCACCGACATCGTGGTGACCGGCCGCTCAGCCTCCAGCGCCGAGGAGCTGCGGCGCGGGCTCGGCCTGCGCGCGGCCCACGCCCTGGACCTCGTGGACCACGACGAGGCCGCGGCGGTCGTGGAGCGGGCGGCCGAGGAGCTCGGCGGGCTCGACGCCGTGGTGATCGCCACCGGGGTCGCCGCGTTCGGCCCGGCGGTCGACGAGGACGAGGCCGTCGTGGAGGAGCTGTTCGAGGTCAACGCCCTCGGGCCCATGGCCGTCATCCGGGCGGCCCTGCCCCACGTCGCGGACGGCGGCGCGGTCGCGGTCCTCACCGGCGTGGTCGCGGAGCTGCCACTGGCCGGGATGGCCGGCTACGCCGCCAGCAAGGCGGCCATGGCCTCGTGGCTGGGGTCGTTGCGGCGGGAGCTGCGCCGTCGTCGGATCGCGGTGATGGACGCGCGGCTGCCGCACATGGACACCGGGCTCGTGGACCGGGCACTGACCGGCCTGCCGCCCCGGCTGCCGCCGGGGCACAACGTGGACGACGTCATCGCGGCGGTGGAGCGCGGTCTCGAGCGCGGGGTCCACGAGCTCCGGATCGACTGACCGCCGGGGCCGCGCCCCGGGGCTCGGGTTCGCGGCGGCGCACTCACCCGGGCATGCGGATGATGGGCTTGACGACGTCGCCGGACTTGCTGTCGGCGAGGGCCTGTTCGATCTCGTCGAGCTCATAGAAGCGCACCAGTTCGTCGAAGGGGAACCGCCCCTGCCGGTGGAGGGCGATCAGGGCGGGGATGAACCTGCCGCTGCGGCTGCCGCCGCCCAGCACCCCGATGATCCGCTTGCCCCACAGTGCGTGCATGTGGTCCAGACTGAAGCGCGCCTGCGCGGGCGCGCCGCCGATGAGCACGAGCGTGCCCAGCATGCCCACGCAGTCCGCGGCCTGCTCCACGACCGGGACCACTCCCGTGCACTCGAAGACGTAGTCAGCGGCTCCGCCCGTGATCCTGGCGACCTCCGCGACCACGTCCGTGTCCCGGGAGTTGATGACGTGGGTGGCCCCGTAGCGGTCGGCCAGCTCGAGCCGGGAGTCGTGCAGGTCCACGGCGATGACCGTGGTGGCGGCGGTGCAGCGGGCGGCCATGATCGCTGCCAGCCCCACGGCCCCGACCCCGAAGACCACCAGGGACGAGCCCGGCTCCGGGCGGGCCTCGTTGAGCACCGCCCCGGCACCCGTGCCCAGCCCGCAGGCCAGGGGTCCGAGCAGCTCGAGCGGCACGTCGTCGGGAGCCTTCACGAGGGCGTCGGCGAGGACGAGCGAGTGGGTCGCGAACGAGGACTGGCCGAAGAAGTGACCCGAGACCTCCGAGCCGTCCGCCCGGGTGTAGGCCGAGGTCCCGGGCCTGTCGCCCCGGAAGCGGCGGCCCGAGACGAGGGCCTCCCCGGTCCGGAGGCAGTACCGGGGCTGCCCGTCCAGGCAGTTGCGGCACGCGCCGCACGAGGGCCAGCCGATGACGACCTGGTCGCCGGGCGCGACGGCGGTGACGCCCTCGCCGACCCGTTCCACGATGCCCGCGCCCTCGTGGCCCAGGATCCCGGGCAGCGGCAGCGGCATGTCGCCCTCGCGGGTGATGGCGTCGGTGTGGCAGACCCCGGTCGCGACGATGCGCACCAGGGCCTCTCCGCGGTCCGGTTCGGCGAGCTCGACGTCCTCCAGCTCGAACGGGGCGCCGATTCCCTCGACGACGGCGGCACGGATCCTCATGGTGTCCTCCTCGGCACTCCCGCTGCGGTGACGCGGCTCACGCGCCCTCTGCTCCGCAGTCTAGGGGCGGTTCCCCGCCCTGTCCTCCGCCCGGCGCCGGGCCGTCACAGCCTCAGCCGCGGCCAGCCCTTCGTGTCCCGCAGGAGCTGCCGGTCGTGGGTGGTCAGCACCACGGCCGCGGCCGTCGCGGCGAGGGCCTCGGTGAGCTCGTCCACGAGCGTGATGGAGAGGTGGTTGGTCGGCTCGTCCAGCAGCAGGGCGTGCGGCCGGGACGCCAGCACCACGGCGAGCTCGAGGCGCCGCCGCTGACCGGCGGACAGCTCCGCCACGGGGCGCCCGCGGTCCCGCGCCGTCAGCAGGCCCAGTGCCTCCAGCGGAGCCACCTCGTGCTCGGCCAGCCGGTCCGCGAGCACGAGCCGGACGAGCTCCTGCTCGTACACCTCCTGGGCGGAGCGCGCACCGTGCCGGATCCCCTCCTGCAGCAGGTGGCCGATCCGCACCCCGGGCGCGGACGTCCGGCGTCCCGTGGTGGGGGCCAGCGTGCCGGCGAGCACCTGCAGCAGGGTGGACTTGCCCGCCCCGTTGGGGCCTCCGACCACCAGCCGGTCCCCGGAATCCAGCACCACGTCGACGGGCCGGAGCAGCCGGCCCACCACCGTGACGCCCTCGGCGCGCACCAGCTCGACGCCGGGCAGCGCCGGCAGCTCGGGCACCGACAGCACCAGCGGGGGCTCGGGGACGTCCACGCGGTGCCGCTCGAGGTCCTCCTGCCGGCGGTGCACCGACTGGACGAGCCCCGGTGCGCGGGTGGCGCGGGTGTGCTTGCCGGTGCCCTTGTCCGGACGCCATCCGCCGCCCAGGCGGGAGCGTGCGCGGTCGAGGTCGCCGGCCAGCCGGGCGTGCTCGGCCTGCTGCTCCCGGTGGTCGTGGATCCACCGCGAGCGCTCGGCGGTGCGGCCGGCGCGCCAGCCCGCCACCCCGCCGCCGTACCACCGCGGGCGGCCGTCCCGGCTGGGGTCCAGGTCCAGGACGGTGTCGACCACCTGGCCCAGCAGCCGCCGGTCGTGGCTGACCAGGACCACGCCGCCGCGGAACTCGCGCAGCGCCGCGCCCAGGTGGGCCAGACCCGCGGCGTCGAGGTGGTTGGTGGGCTCGTCCAGCAGGAGGAGGTCGTGGACGGTGCCGAGCAGACAGGCCAGGCGCACCCGGTAGCGCTGGCCCACCGAGAGGGTCCCGAGCACCCGGGAGCGGTCGGTCACGGCATGCAGGGCCTGCAGGGCCAGCTCCACCCGTCGGTCGGCGTCCCAGGCGTCGAGGGCCTGGGCGACCGTCAGCGCCTGCTCGTACTCCTCTGCGGCGGACGGCTCGTGCGCGGCGAGGGCGCGGGCGGCGGCCTCGACCTGTGCCACCGCGGTGTGCTCGGCGGTGAGCTCGAGGTCCAGGAGATCCCCCACGGTGCCCTCGGGCGGCACGGGGAGCTCCTGGTCCACCACGGCGAGTGTGCCGGTGCGGCGGACGGTGCCGGCGTCCGGGAGGAGGGCCCCCGAGAGCACCTCCAGCAGAGAGGTCTTGCCGCGGCTGTTCTCCCCCACCACGCCGAGGCGGGTGGTGGGGTTGATCGTGAGGTCGAGCCCGTCCAGGACGGTGCGGGACCCGCGGACCAGGCGGATACCGGTGGCGGTCAGCTGGGCGTGCTCGCCCGCGGGCACGGCGGGGTGGTGGACGGGAACGGTGGACATGCTTCCTCCGGAGGTGCGGAGCGGCGCGCGGCGGGACGGCCGGGGCTCCTGACGAGGGGACGGGTGGGCAGGACGACGGACCGCCGCGGCGGACGTGCCGCGCGGCGGGATCCGGAACCCGTCAGAGGAAGAAGTGGTGGAACATGGTCGCTCCAGGATAGCCCGGGGCCACCGGCTCCAGGGTGTGCCGCCCAGATCCATCCACCCCGCCGAACCCCCGGACCTCCCCGCCCAGTCCCCACATCGCGACCACCCACCCCGCCGAACCGCCACGCCAGCACCGAATCCCCCGATCAGTCGTGGGGATTCGGCACAGGAATGGGGACTCGACGCTCACGACGCACCGAGCGTGGGGGCTCGACGTCCTGAGGAGAGGGAGGGAGCGGAGGGCCGGGGTCAGAGGGCCCGGCGCTCCCGCAGGACGCCGGCCATCAGGGCCGCGACGAGCGCGAAGACGGGGACCACGAGCAGCGCCGCACGCAGTCCCACGGCGTCGGAGAGCACCCCGACGGCCGGGGACAGGCCCAGGAAGCTGATCCGCATCAGCCAGCTGACCAGCGCCAGGCCCGTCCCGGCCCGCAGCCCGGGGATGTCGTCGGCGGCGTGGAAGGCCGCGGGCACGAGCGTGGCGCAGCCGAAGCCGGCCAGCGCGAAGCCCGCGACGGCCACGACCGGCGCCGGGGCGAGGATCACGAGCAGCATCCCGGCCGCGCTCAGGGCGGCGCCGGCGCGGACCACCGCGGCACGACCCCAGCGGTCGGTCATGGGGTCGCCGAGCATCCGGCCCACGAACTGCGCCGCCATGAGCGCCACGAGCCCGAGGCCCGCGGTGGCCAGCGGAGCGCCGAGCTCGGTGTTGAGGTACACCGCCGACCAGTTCTGCCCGGCGTCCTCCACCATGACCCCGGCCATCGCGATCACGGCCACGGGGAGGAGGCTGACGACGACGATGCGCCCCGTCGCCCGGTGCCCCGTCCCGGCGCGCCCGGAGCCGGGGTCCGTCGAGGAGCCGGTGGCACCGGGGCCCGTCGTCGTCGTGCCGTCCGGCAGGGCGTCGTCCGGACGGACCGTGCGCAGCTCCTGGCCCTCCGCCGGGCTCAGCGCGGAGCGCAGCGCCACCAGGGCGACCGCGCTCCAGACGAGCCCGCTCGCCGGCAGGTGCCACCCCAGGGGCACGCCGAGGGCGAGCGCCGCGGCGCCCATGAGCCCGCCGGCCACGGCACCCAGGCTCCACAGGGCGTGCAGGGAGTTGATGATGGAGCGGCCGCGGGCTCGCTGGACCTCCATCCCCTGGGCGTTCTGGGCGGTGTCCACGTGGGCGTCCAGGGCACCGCCGAGGAACATCGCCGCGAGGAACACCCCCACGCCCACCCCCGTGCCGGCGCCCAGGCCCGCCCCGGCTCCGGCGGCCGCGAGGCACACGGAGAGCAGGACGGTGCCCAGCGCCGCCACCCGGCCGGAGCCGAAGCGGCGGATCGCCCGGGCCGGAAGGGCTCCCACGAGGATCGCCCCGAGCGGGAACGCCACGACCACCAGGCCGTAGAGGGTGTTGGTGAGCCCGAACGCGTCCTTGACCTCCGGCAGGCGCGGCAGCAGGTTGGCGTAGAGAGCCCCGTTGGTGAGGAAGAACGCGGACACCGCGATCCGGGCGCGCCGGACCCGGGCGGGATCGAGGGCGGTGGTGTGGACGGTCACGCCCACGACTCTAAGGGCTGGTTCCCCCCGCCTCCGCACCCGGTCCCCCGGCGGCGGGAGGAGGCGGGCCGTCCAGGGCGCCGCCGAGCCGGTCCCGGAAGCCGCGCAGGGCCTCGGCGACCTCGTCCGAGCAGAGCAGCCGCCACGGCACGTCCTCCGGGATCCACGGCAGCGCCATCAGCAGCTCGGGGATCGAGCCGCCCGTGACGGTCCAGTCGACGGTGTCCCCGGGTCCCTGCACGGCCGTGGCCGCCCACGGCCCGAACTCCTCGCGGACCCGATCCGGGCTCACGGTCATCCGCACCGTCAGCTCGTGGCGCGCGGCGGCCGCGCCGTGCGCCGCGAGGACGAACTCGGCGGCGTCCGCGGCAGGCAGCTCCCGCGGCGCGACGCGCACCGCGGTGCCCACCAGCTTCCGCAGGCGGTCGATGCGGAACGTGCGCCAGTCGGCACGGTCGGCGTCCCAGGCCACGAGGTACCACCACCGGTCCCGCGGGACCAGGGAGTGCGGCTCGACCAGACGGGCGCTGTCCCGGCCCCGCCGGTCGACGTAGTGGAAGCGCACGCGCTCGTGGTCGCGGCAGGCCAGCGCGAGCTGGGCGAGGACCTCGGTGGCCACGTGCACATCCGTGCGGGCCGCCGGGACGGTGTGCGCCTGCAGCGCGGCGACCCGGCGGCGCAGGTGCCGCGGCAGCACCTGCTGGACCTTGGCCAGGGCGCTCAGCGAGGTCTGCTCGCCGTCGCCGACGCCGTGGACCGCGGCGGTGCGCAGCCCCACGGCGATGGCCACGGCCTCGTCGTCGTCGAGCAGCAGGGGCGGGATGCTGGTGCCGCCCGCGAGCTGGTACCCGCCCGCCGTGCCGGGGCGGGCGGAGACCTCGTAGCCGAGCTCGCGCAGCCGGTCGATGTCCCGGCGCAGCGTCCGCCCGGACACCGACAGCCGCTCGGCGAGCTCGGGCCCGGACCAGTACCGGTGGGTCTGCAGCAGGGACAGCAGCCGGAGCACCCGGGACGTCGGATCGGACATGTCCCGCAATCTACGCCCCCCTGCGGACAGCCGGTGGCCTGAATGCGCTCTACCGTGGACCCATGAGCACCCCACCCATCATCAGCGCCCGCGGGCTGAGCAAGAGCTTCCGCGGACCCGGTGGCCGGACCGTCGAAGCGGTGCGCGACCTGACCATGGACGTGGCGCCGGGCACGCTGACCGCGTTCCTCGGGCCCAACGGCGCGGGCAAGTCGACCTCGCTGCGCATGCTCACCACGCTGCTGCGGCCCACGGGCGGCACCGCCACCGTGTGCGGGTTCGACGTCGCCCGGCAGCCGGCCGAGGTGCGCGCCCGCATCGGCTACATCGGGCAGAAGAACGGGGCCGGGCAGTACCAGCGGGTCCGCGACGAGCTCCTCAGCCAGGGCGCCCTGTACGGGCTGAGCCGGGCGGAGACCCGGCGCCGCGTGGACGAGCTCGTGGAGGCCCTCGGCCTCGGCGACCTCGTCCGCCGGCCCACGATGAAGCTCTCCGGCGGTCAGCGCCGCCGCGTGGACATCGCCCTGGGGCTGATCCCCGGCCCCGAGCTGCTCTTCCTCGACGAGCCCACGACCGGGCTGGACCCGCAGTCCCGTGCGCACCTGTGGGAGCACATCCTCGAGCTGCGCCGGCGCTACGGGACCACCCTGTTCCTCACCACCCACTACCTCGACGAGGCCGACCAGTTCGCCGAGCGGGTCATGGTCGTGGACCGCGGACGGATCATCGCCGACGACACCGCGTCCCGGCTGAAGACGGACCTGGCCGGCGACCGGATCACCCTCACCCTCGACGCCGACCCGTCCGCCGCCGTGGCGGCCGTCCGGCGCGCGGCCGGTGCCGCGGGGGCCGGCGGCGCCGAACCGGAGGCGGCCCCGGCCGGGGAGGGCACACGCGTGGTCGTCGCGGTCGAGCACGGCGAGCGCGTGCTGCCCGCCCTGCTGCGCGAGCTGGACCGGGACGGCCACACCGTGCGGACCGCCGAGCTCGCCCGACCGACCCTCGACGACGTCTTCCTCCGGCTCACCGGCCGGAGCCTGCGCGAGGAGCGGGCAGACGCGTCCGAGACCGACCCGGCCCCCGAGGCCACCGGCGTGGGAGCACCCCGATGACCACCGTTCCGACCACCCGCGAGTCGTCCGGCGGCACCACCGGCGACGGCACCGGACGGGCCCGCCCGGCCGGGATCCTCCACGACTCCGTCAGCGTCTTCGTCCGCGAGCTCCGGCCCGTGGTCCGCGACCCCTTCAGCCTGGTGTTCTCGCTCATGCAGCCGCTGATGTTCCTCGCCTTCTTCGGCCCGCTCCTCGGCGGGATGACCGGGTTGCCCCTCGACCAGGCCTTCCAGTGGTTCGTGCCGGGCATCGTGGTGATGATCGCACTGTTCGGCACCGCGATGACCGGCTCGAACCTGCTGTTCGAGATCCAGTCCGGGGCGCACGAGAGGATGCTGGTGGCGCCGGTGACCCGCTCGGCGCTCATGGTGGGGCGCGCGTGCAAGGAGATGGTGCCGCTGGTCCTGCAGGCGCTGGTGCTCTCCGGGGTGGCCGCGTTCTTCGGCTTCCGCCCGTCCCTGCCCGGCATGGTGGTGGGCCTGGCGATCCTCGCGGTCTTCGGGGTGGGGCTGGGGGCGCTGAGCTACGCCCTGGCCATCGTCTCCCGGAACCGGGACTGGATGTTCTGGACCGTGCAGCAGGGGCTGCTGTTCCCGCTCATGCTGCTGTCCGGGATGCTCCTGCCGCTCGAGGCCGGTCCGGGGTGGATGCAGGCGCTCTCGCGCTTCAACCCGCTCACCTACATGGTCGACGCCGAGCGGGCCCTGTTCAACGGCCAGTTCGGCGACCCGGCCGTGGCGGCCGGCGCCGTCGCGGCGGTCGTGCTGGCCGCCCTGGGCCTGGCCGTGGGGATCCGGGCGATGCGCAACAGCATCTGAGCGGCTCCCCGGGAACGTCGACGGGGAGGACGCCCAGTGCCGCTCAGAGCCACCGCTTCCACTTGAACACCCCGTAGAGGGCCACCCCCATGCCCAGCATGGCCAGCAGCGCGAGCGGGTAGCCCAGCGACCACGAGAGCTCGGGCATGTGCTCGAAGTTCATCCCGTACACCGTGCCCACCAGGGTCGGGGCGAAGAGGATCGCGGCCCAGGAGGAGATCCGCTTGACCTCCTCGCTCTGCGCCAGGGCTGACTCGGTGAGCCGCTGCATCTCGTCGTTCTGCCGCTGCCCCACCAGGGTCGCGTGCACCGTGAGGGCGTTCTGCAGGAGCAACCGGAACGCGTCCGCGCGCTCGCCCACCCGGATGGCGTGGTCCTGGACGTCCCGCAGCCGCTGCTGCAGCTCGACACCGAGCCCGTACTTCTCCGCCCCGGACTGCAGGGCCTCCAGCATGGCCACGAGCGGGTGGACGGCGCGCTGGAACTCGATGACCTCCCGGGAGAGCTCGTAGACGCGGCGGGAGACGTCCCGGTCCGCGCCGAAGATCTGGTCCTCGATCTCGTCGATGTCGTTCTCGAGCCCCGCGACCACGGGGGCGTAGCCGTCGACCACCTCGTCGAGGATCCCGTACAGAACCGCCTGCGGGCCGGTGCCCAGCAGCTCCGGCGAGGCCTCCAGCCGGCGCCGGACCGCGGCCAGGTCCGGGGACTCGGCGTGGCGGACCGTCACCACGAAGTCGCGGCCCACGAACACGTGCAGCTCCCCGAACTCGACCTTCTCCACGTCGTCCAGGTAGCGGGCCGGGCGCAGCACCACGAAGAGGGTGTCCCCGAAGCGCTCCAGCTTGGCGCGCTGGTGGCCCTTCAGGGCGTCCTCCACCGCGAGGTCGTGCAGCCGGAACTCCGCAGCCACGGACTGCACCTCGGCCCGCTCGGGGCGGTACAGACCGATCCAGGCCATCCCGCCGCGCCCGCGCAGCGTCGCGTAGGTCTCGTCGAGGTCCTCCGGGCTCGACGCGCGCCGGCCCTCCACGTACACCACGTTGTCCACCAGTGTCACCGCGTGCCACCTCCTGTCCTGACCGTCGTTCGTCCCGCCCCATCATGGCAGGACCGGCCCCGGGCCAGGACCGCCCCCTCACGGCACCCCCCTTCCACGAACTCACCGGTCCCCCCGGGACCGCAGCACGGAGGCCGCGGTGTCGGGGGACCGGTGAGTTCGGCGGAGACGGACGGACGGGCCGGTGGGCGGACGGTCAGCCCTTCACGGCGCCACCGGTGAGCCCGGAGACGATGAAGCGCTGGAGGAACAGGAACATCGCGACGACCGGGACGGCCGCCAGGATCGCCCCGGCCGTGAACACGCCCCAGTTCTCGCCGAACTGCACGGCGACGAACTGGTACAGCCCCACGGCCAGCGTGTACTGGCCCGGGTCCTGGAGCACGATCTGGGCCAGCAGGAAGTCCGAGAAGGACGTGATGAAGGACAGCATCCCGACCACCACGAGGATCGGTGTGACCAGCGGCAGGATCATCGTCCAGTAGATCTGGGCGTGCGAGGCGCCGTCGATGCTCGCGGCCTCGTCGAGGTCCTTGGGGATGGTGTTGAAGAAGCCGTACATCAGGAACGTGTTGGCCCCCAGCGCCCCGCCCAGGTACACGGCCACCAGGCCGAGCCGGGAGTTCAGTCCCATGAACGGGTAGACCTCGGAGATCGCGAAGAGCAGCAGGAAGATCGCCACGAAGGCCAGCAGCTGCGGGAACATCTGGATCACGAGCAGGGCCAGCAGCCCGCCCTTGCGCGACCGGAAGCGGAACCGGGAGAAGGCGTAGGCGGCGGCCGCGCCCATGAGCACGGTGCCCACGGCCGTGGTGACGGAGACGAACATGGAGTTCCCGAACCAGGTGAGGTACGGGTTCTGCGGGTCGGTCAGCAGGTTGGTGTAGTTGGCGCCCGTGACGTCCGAGAACAGCTGGTTCGACCCCAGGAGGGACCCGGAGGCCGAGAGGGAGGCCGAGAGGGCGTAGACCAGCGGGAAGAGGGCGAAGGCGCACGCCGCGAGCGCGGCGAGGTGCTTCCACCCACCGCGGGCGGAGCGACGGCGCCTGCGGGACCGGGGAGCCCCGGGTGCGGCGCCCGGGGGCCGCAGCGTGTCCGTCGGCTGGAGGGTGTTCGGGGTTCCGGCGGACGGCGCTGCCGCGGCGGCGGCCCAGGGGGCACGGTCCGTGCCGTCGGGGCCGGGACGGTCGCGCGGGGTGGGTGTGGTGGGAGTGGACATGTCAGCTGATCTCCTCGAGAGCCTTGCTGCGGCGGAACGTCAGCGCGGAGATGACGGCCACCATGATGAAGATGAGGATGGACAGGGCGGAGGCCAGACCGTAGTCGTTGTTCCCGCCGGCGAACGCGATCTTGTAGACGAACGAGATGAGGATGTCCGTGGCACCGACACCGGTCGTGGACTCCAGGTCCTGGGGGCCGCCGCCGGTCAGCAGGTAGATCACGTTGAAGTTGTTGAAGTTCATCGCGAAGGACGCGATGAGCATCGGCCCCACCGCGACCAGGAGCATCGGCAGGGTGATCGCCCGGAACTGGCGCACCGGCCCCGCACCGTCCATCTCGGCCGACTCGTAGAGCTCTCCCGGGATGGACTGGAGGGCGCCGGTGGTCACGAGGAACATGTACGGGAAGCCGAGCCAGAGGTTCACCAGCACCACGGAGAGCTTGGCCATCCAGGCGTTGTCGAGCCAGGGGACCGCGGTGCCGCCCAGCAGGACCTCGTTGACGAAGCCGAAGTCCGTGTTGAGCAGACCCGCCCAGATGAGGATGGAGAGGAAGCCCGGGAACGCGTACGGCAGGAAGATGATGGCGCGGTAGACGTTCCGGAACCTCAGCTTCTCGTCGTTGAACAGGATGGCCAGCAGCAGGCCGAGGAAGAACGTCAGCACCACCGAGAGGATCGCGAAGGCGAAGGTCCACAGGGTCACGGAGACGAACGGGCCGCCGAGGACCTCCGGGTCGAAGATCGCCCCGAAGTTGTCCAGGCCCACGAAGACCCGCCAGCCCGGTCGCAGGGCCTCGCCGTCGGGACCCACGAACGCGCCCTCGCCGTTGTTCGCGTACACGGTGCCGTCGTCGGCGACCATGGCGTCGGCCGCCTCGTCGTGCACGAGCGTCGGCTCGTAGGCGTAGGCGGTGCGGCCGTCGTCGGTGCGCAGCACGCCCTCGGCCGCCTGCTCGCCCACGGGCACCCGCAGGTCCGCCAGCTCGCCGGCGGACGCCACGACGCCCCCGTAGTCGAGGACCTCGTAGCCGGGCGCCTCGGCCACCCGGCCGTCGGCGGCGGTCGCGCCGTCCAGCGGGGCCAGCGACTGGTCCGCCGTCCCCACGAGCACCTGGCCGTCGCGCACCGTGGCCAGGGCCAGTCCGTCCTCGCCCTCGAGCACCGTGACGGGGTACGCGTCGGTGCCCTCGATCCGCTGCTCGTACGTGGTGGTGAGCTGGGTGATCGCCGCGTCCTTGGACGCGTTGTGGCCGTCGCCGTAGTTCGTGAACGCCGTGGCGGCCGTGTAGATCAGCACGAAGATCTGGAAGACGAGGAGGAAGATCAGGCCGGGGAAGAGGTACTTGGCGGGCAGGATCCTCCGGGTGGGCAGGAAGTAGACGAGGTCGGCGACGACGAGGGCGGCCACGAGGAACACCAGGATGCCCCAGCTGCCCGCCGCCCAGGACGCCAGGATGCCGTAGAGCCCGAAGGCGTTGATGAGGGCCATCAGGATCAGCTTGACCACGAAGCCCAGGCCGAATCCCCGGGAGTGCGACCGGCGGAGGTCCAGGGGCTCGCCGAGCCCGTTGCCGCCCGGCGTCTGCACGGGGGCGGCGGTCCCACCCGGTGCGGTGGTGCTCGTGCTCATGAGATCTGTCCTTCGATGTTGTCGATCATGCGGTCCCACAGCTCCACGGGGTCCCCGCGGCCGTCCACGATGGCGTTCTCCGTGGTGCCCCAGAAGCTCCACACCGCTCCCATCTCGGGGATGGCCGGCATGGGCAGGCCCGTCTCGGCGATCTGCGCGTAGGTGGAGCGCAGCGGGTCGCCCTCCATCCGGTCCACGGCCACCGTGCTGGCTGGCGGCCGGCCCGTGCTCTCGTACAGGGCGGACTGGGTCTCAGGGCGGGTCAGGTAGTTGGCGGCGAAGTCCTGGGCCGCCATCGGGTTCTGCGCGTTGGCGTTGACGAAGAACGCCTGGACGCCCACGAACGGGCGGGCCTCCTCGTTCCCGGCCGGCGGCACGGGCAGGACGCTCACGTCCATGCCGGCGGCCTCGATGTCGGTCAGCTCCCACGGCCCGCCCAGGTGGAAGGCGGACTGGCCGTTGAGGAAGGACTCCTTGGCGATGTCCGGGGTCATGGACGTGCGCAGGTCCCCGGAGGCTCCGAGCTCCTGCAGGTAGCGGGCGAACCGATGACCCCCCTCGCCGCCCATGGTGAGGTCGCTCGTGTACTCGCCCTCCTCGGTGCGCTCGAACACCTCCGCCCCGAACGAGGTCTGCAGGGCGTACAGGTGGTACGGGTCGCCGGTCTCCGGGGACTGGCTGACCGTGAACGGGTACTCGACGTCGCGTTCCTCCATGATCCGGCGCCCCTCGGCCCGCAGCTCGTCGAAGGTCGCCGGGCCCTCGGTAGTGAGCTCGTTGTTGCGCAGCAGGGCAACATTCTCGATCGCGAATGGGATGCCGTAGCTCACGCCGTTGTAGACCACGGCCTCCCGGGCGTTCTCGGTGAAGTCCTCCGCCCGCTCCCCCATCTCCACGGGGGCGACGACGCCGTTGGCGGCGAGCTGGCCGAGGTTGTCGTGCGGCGAGACGAGGATGTCCGGGGCCTGCCCCGTGGGGGACTGCGAGATGAAGTTGGAGAGCGTCTGCGCGTTGACCTCGCGCTGGACGAACTCCACCACCACCCCGGTGTCGGCGGTGAAGTCCTCGGCGACCTCCTGCAGCACCGGGATCTCGCCGGTGCCGGCCTGGATCTTGATGCTGCCCGGCCCGCCGGCCAGGCCGGCGACCCCGGCCGTGGGCGCCGACGAGCACCCGGCGAGCAGGAGCGCGGCACCGACGGCGCAGACCGCCCGGTGGATGTGTTTCATGGTGGGGTTCCTCGATCTCTTCCGTGGTCTCGCGGTCGCGACGACCGGTCGGTGCGGGGTGGTGCGGGTCGGTCGTGGCCCGGGGGTTCAGTCGGGCAGGCGGGTGCCGGTGGTGGTGTCGAAGAGATGCACGCGGTCCAGGTCCGGGGCGACCCAGATCCTCTGCCCGGCCCGGGGCGGGGTGCGGCCCTC